>JAEYWQ010000316.1 GCA_023428885.1 Bacillota bacterium | reverse complement strand
TACCCGCCTCCTGCTGCTCCACCTTTGATACCAAAACAAGGCCCAAGAGAAGGTTCTCTTAATGCAATTACTGCCTTCTTTTCCATAAGCCCTAAGGCCTGTCCTAAACCAACGGTAGTGGTAGTCTTTCCTTCTCCAGCTGGTGTCGGGTTTATCGCTGTAACAAGTACTAGTTTACCATCTTGCCTATCCTTAATACTCTTCCATAATTCGTCCGTAAACTTAGCTTTATACTTTCCATAGTAATCTAAGTAATCCTCCGCTATCTCAAGCTTTTTAGCAACCTCACGAATATGCACCATCTTTGCTTCTTGTGCAATTTCAATATCCGTTTTCATACGAAAACCCCTCCTGCTATGTCAATATTTGATATTATTATATCAAATATTCCAAAGAATAAAAGCTTTTTCTAATCACTTTGCTATCGCGCAAATAAAAAAGCCCAGCCATCCAAGTTTTATTCTTGGATGGATGAGCCTTTTTTATTTCACTTTCTTTTTCACGAAGTAACTTATATATTTCATCTTACGTTGGATATGTGTTATTGGATGTCTTTATTATATCATCAAAGTCTTTTCAATGCATTCGTAAATTATTGGAAATCTAGATTTCCAAAAAAAATAGAATTTCTAGTGCTACTCTTACCTCGATATAATGCCATATCAGCAGCATGTGTGAAATCAGCAAAGGTCTGCCCACTTTCCGGAATATCAACACAAATACCTTGAGATACCGTTACATATTCAAACTCTATTCCTTCTTGATGTTTTATCTGTAGTTCCATTACTTTACTTTTTATTGATTTCGCAATCTGATACAAATCCTCTTCTTGTTGATTGATGCTGATAATAAAAAACTCATCGCCACCAAATCGAGAGCAAAACAAGCCTTTTGAACACTCTTTGATTGTCTTTGCAACTCTGCAAATACAATCATCCCCTTTCAGGTGACCATAAAAATCATTGTACTCTTTAAAGTAATCTATATCTAAAATTAAGATACCAAAAGTTAGATGATCCATTAATGCTTTACGAAAGAGTTTTTCACCCACTTCATTCAAGCGATAACGATTTGGCAATTGAGTGAGTGCGTCCAACTCTGATTGCAGCTTTAAGCGTCTCACTTCTTTCTCATACTTGCTCTGTTCTTTCAACTCCAAGTGTAAACGTTGCTTTGTCTTAATGCTAAGAATCTTTATCCCATTCATCATGCTTTCCTGCCGCTTGATTAGTTGAAAATAATCGATATATACAGAAGCTAAAAGATTCTCTTGTTCCGTTGCCTTATAGAATTTTATCAATACACGGTAATAAGATAATAACATAGTATCTGAGCTGTTATCATCAATTACCATTTCTATCACCTTTAAGAATTGTCTGGCCAAGTCAAGCTCATTACTATCCAAAAGGTATTGAAGGAGCTCTATATATTCGCTAAAAATATCAGCAATCAAAGAGACTTTATGTTCACCCTCAAGAAGCAGACGAATGTAAAATTTAAATTGCTCAATTTCACCCAGATTGTATCCTATCTTGGCATTGGCAACGTTAAAGAATTGCTTGATAAACGAGACCTCTTTCTTATCCTCATATTTCATAAGCTCCCATTGACAGCCAAGCGCTTTGGAATACTCCTTCATGGCACAGTAGGTTAGACAACGATTGATTAGATAATTTACCTCATTGACTATATAGCCTTCATCAACGCATTGTAGCTTTGATTCTTTATCCATATACTCTTTGACGATGTCATAACACTTCATTGCAGTCTCATAATCACCTAGGGAAACATAAATATTGGCTATATTATTATAGACAGTAGCTCTCATAAGGTGATTGTCAAAGCCCTGCAAGCAGTCAAGGGCTTTCATGTAATAATCTACTGCTTGAATTTCATTGCTTTGGTTAAAAAGAATAATTCCAAGAAGATTATAAAGGTTTGCCTCAATTTCTAAAAAACGATACTTTTCACAAACTGCGACTCCTTGCATGATATAATTAATACTGTCTTCAATATAGTTTAAATGAAAAGATGCTTCCCCCAGATGTTGTAGAGCTAAAACTTTCATACGCGCATTCTTTTCTTTATTCGATTGTAAGAGTAAGGCTTGAGCAGCTTCCCACCAGTGAACATTATCAATGAACTGTACGTTTTTAACTTCCTGATATAACTGTTCTAATTTGTTACTATAACGACAAGTCATATAGATACTTTCACTTCCTTTCTCTTTATATTCTAACTCTCACAGTTTATTTATAGCATTTTCTTTGATTATTACAATAAATTACCAAGGTAAATAGAGTTTTTTGATAACCTTTTTCCTCTATATAAGGCCAAATCTGCACTATGAACAAAATCTGATATCGATTGACCTTTTTGTGGAACTTCATTTACGATACCCTGGCTAACTGTTATATAATCATATGGCAAGCCCTGAGCTTGAGAAATTTTTTTATCCTGAAGAATATTTTTCAGACGATTTGAAACTTCCAGAATTTCCTCCGTAGAGGTATTATAGAAGATTATAAAGAATTCATCTCCACCAAAACGAGCAAGAAAATGATTTCCAGCGGCTTCTCGCATCGCATCTGCTACTTGAAGCAAACATTGATCTCCATAGAGATGTCCAAAGGTGTCATTGTAATGTTTAAAGAAATCAATATCGATAACATTAATACCTAATGTTAAATTGTTATCCATCGCTTCTTTAAATTTCTCCTCACAATACGCATTCAGGTAATAACGATTCGCCAATTTAGTTAGGGCATCCCTTTCGGATTTTTCTTTCATGACACCCATATTCAGTTCCGTCAAACGTTTCAACTCTGCTGTAGATTCTAATCGTTGCTTGTCTTTTAGATTGGTCAATTTCATAAGCTTGAATTCCTTTGCTTTCACTTCCTCTACTTCCAATAACCGTTCAAAGTTATCCATAAACTCTTTTCTAGAACCATGACGAATATTATATTGTAAAAGAGCATCATAGTACATAGACTGATATCCCTCAACCCCAATTTCAAGAGCAGTCTTACGTAATAAGTCTAAGTAATTCTTTGCTTCCTCAATCGAATTCACTTGAAGTAATTCGAAGAAAATATCGTAGCAATCATCAAAGTTATCAAGAATATCGGGTAAAGTACTTGCACGATCATAGAAAAGCTTTACATAGACCATACATTCATCGTACTTTCTCATACCAATAAAGATCTTAATCTTTAAGGAATAGTAAGAAAGCAAATATTCCTCATACTGATCAATATTATGTTGTTCCACCTCAGTAAGGATAGGGTAGGCTTCTTTATACTGTTGTAATGCACAAAAGGTTAATCCAATATTAATGTTCAGCTTCAAACATAAAAAAGGATAATTAGTCTTATGATTATCATCTTTCAGAAGATGCTGATAACAATGCTTTTCCTTGAAATAATACTTCAAAGCCTCTTCATGAGCAGAAAGTTTAGAGT
>JAEYWQ010000381.1 GCA_023428885.1 Bacillota bacterium | reverse complement strand
ATCCACAATGGCTAATTCAAGAAATCCTGCTTCCTTTACTAACTGCTGAAGAATAGGTTGTTGCATTCTCCAGTTCATCCCTTTCAGAGAATCATTCATAGCAATCACTTTCAAGGAAGACATTATAGTTTCCATTCTGCTTGATACTAATTTTGAATCTTCTTCAGAAATACTTATTAATGCTTTTTCGGCTTCTTTTGTTATTGAATCCTTTGAATTATTAGCTGCAATTAAGCCCAAAACTAAAATAGCTATTAAAAACAAACTAGAATAATAAACGATAAGTTTTAACTTAATACTCTTCATTTGATCCTCTTTCTGCAAAAATAGCGCCTTTTTTGTAGGTTTGTATGAATAAAAAAATTGAAATAAAAAACCCCCTTTTCCATTTTATTACATAGAAAAAAGGGTAAAGTTTTAGTATTCCTGCAACCGGCTACCATGTTAATACAACGTAGGCCCTTGGCTTTGCGTCCTTATCTTTCAATAAGTTTGCCCTTTTTATATATGATGATTCTTAAATTTTTCTAAACATACACATATCATATTAAAGAAATCAGAATGCTTTGTCAAGATAATATTACAAAAAATTCAAAATATTTCGACATTTTTTATGCATTTTGTTAAAAATTGCTCTCACTATTCTCATGTTTTTGGTAAGGTTATCAAAAAACTACTACCATAATCTGGCTGGCTTTGAACCTCTATACTACCACCATGGGCTTGTACTAAAGACTTCACAATTGCTAGACCAATTCCTGCCCCACCAGTTTTCCGGTTTCTCGACTTGTCAGCTCGATAAAAACGTTCGAAGATATAAGGAAGTTCTTCTTTTGAAATACCAACTCCATTATCGTCAACACGGATGCATACATTGCTTGGTTGATCTTCTACAAGAACAGTCACCTTACCAGAGCCTTTTGTATACTTGATTGCATTCGACAATAAATTAAAAACTACCTGCTTTATTCGATCTTCATCCACTAGGATGTAAGAGATATCTCCTGTAACGGTAAGCTCAATGTCGTGTTTGCTGGCTTCTATCTCAAAACCCGTTACAATTGAAGTAACCAAGGAAAGCATCTCAACCAAGGATTTGCTTAATCTAATTGTCTGACTTTCTAGCCTTGCAAGGTTTTCAAGTTCTTTTACTAGCTTACTGATTCTTTGAATTTCTTCATAGCAACTGTGTAAGCGCTCACTGCTAGGTTCCCATATCCCTTCCATCATAGCTTCAATATGAGTTCCAACAGTAGCAAGTGGTGTTCTCAATTCATGTGCTACATCTGCTGTTAATTGCTTTCTTAATTCTTCTTGCTTTTTTAAAGAATCCTCCAGCTGATGAATCGAATTGATCAATTCCTTTAGTTCTACCATCTTCGGTTGTTCATCAAAACGTATATCGTAGTTTCCCTCAGAGATCTGATGAGTTATGTTAATAGCATCTGTTATGGGTTTACTAATTTTCTTAGCCATCATCCATCCAATACCAATGGCAATGACCAGTGCAAAACTACCAACACTTAAGATAATTCCATTGAAAGCATTGATGAAGTTAAAATCATTCTCATCAAGGAAGAAGGGTCCATAATAGCTAATATCTACCTTCCCAATTTTGAAACCATTCTGTTCTAAGGAATATTCCTTTAAGGTAATGTGCCCATCAATACCAGGATATTTTGTTTTCATACGCTGTGAGATATCGGACATAATCTCATTGCATAAGCTCATATCATGCACTTCAGCATCCCAAACCATATGATTATTATTGTCATATACTTTAATGATAAAACCATCATACAAGAAGTACATTCCAACGGTGTGAATTAAGTTCGTATTCCATTCTCCCGTCAGTGAGTTATATTGTCGGCTTAAGTTGTTAACGATTTCATGTGTCTTTTCTTCTTGTTGAATCTTTAGATAACTTTTAAATCGTTCATTGACTAAGAAATCTGCTGCAATACTAATTACAAGCACAGTTACAGCAACCACCAAAGCAATTGTTAGCGTTAATTGGGTCTTTAAACTCTTCTTAAAGATCTTATTCACCTCCAAACTTATAACCCTTTCCATGTATGGTTAATACATACTTTGGTTCCTTAGGGTTATCTTCAATTTTTTGACGAAGATTTTTTATATGACTATCAATGGCACGATCAAAACCCTCAAATTCCTCACCTAAGGCTACTTCAATCAATTCATTCCTTGTAAATACCTTACCAGGATACTTAATAAGAGCTGATATAATCTTTAGCTCACTGGGAGTTAAATTCACTGAGACCTGCTGTTTCAAGATTAAATTCTTTTCAAAATCTACGATAAGGTCACCTTCTTGATATGAATTCTTTGTCCATAAAGGAACTAAATCCTGTGTTGTCCTTCGCAGTACTGCCTCTACTCTAGCTCCCAATTCCTTTAAGCTAAAGGGCTTCGTCATATAGTCATCTGCCCCCAGTTCTAAGCCGGTTAGTAAATCATTTTCTTCCACCTTGGCTGTTAGCATAATGATCGGAACACGAGATTTCATCCGAACTCTTCTACATATTTCCTCACCAGTAATATCTGGTAACATCAGATCCAGTAAGATCAGAGAAATATTCTCTTTGCCAAAGATATCGAGTGCTGATTTTCCATCTTCTGCGGTTAATACTCGATAGCCCTTGCTTTCTAAGAAGGAGCTAATTACTTCCAGTAATTTCACCTCATCGTCCACAACTAAGATATTCTTTATGTTCTTGTTCATAGAAACCCCTCTCCAATACATACTACTATTTTATATCATGATTTAACATATCGATATCTTCTCTATAAATTTATTATTATGTCAAATGACCATGCTGTCAAGCATGGTCATTTCTGTAATATTTATTTAAGATCAAAAGGCTTTAATAATTTATAAACACCAAACATCTTTCCTTTCGCATCCATCACTTCAACTTCAGCATGTATCCAGCCTTCTACCGCGTCAAGATTAACTCCTGCTGCCTCAAGCACCAAAGGATCTAACACAAATACCATATCTTTATCATTACTTGTATTATCCTTAGCCCATTCAAACATATTTCCGTTGCTTAAATCAATACCAAAATGACCTAAGGAAGCATGATATCCAATTAACTCTCCCTTCATGTCTATCAGTTTCTCATAAGAAGCAAGTGGGGTGATCTCACCTTCGTAAGTTAAAGCTGTATCAGAAAAATCAGTTCCAAGGATTAACTTATCCTCCTTTACCATGCCTTCTGGTAATTTGGAAACATCCAATCCTGCTGCAAGAAATGGAGCTATGTCAACTTCCAGCCAAGCATCTTTTTTTGTGAAACTATAATCAGTGCTCCAAAGGAAAGATGCACTTTTGTCAGGGGCTTCAATTTTGTAACTACCTTCTCCATTATTTGTAAGCTTGTCAGGTACAGCTGCCAATAAGTGATCAAAGGCTTTTACTGAATCATTTCCTATCACATCTAGTTTGGAACAAGCAGTTACCGAGAATAGCATTCCTACCGTCAATCCTAATAAGAGCAAGCTCTTATGATATTTTATTTTTCTCATCGTCTTTCTCCTCCTAATTATCGGTAAGCTTTAAAACGTTTTAAGCGTAGAGCATTTAATAAGACAGAAACAGAACTTAAGCTCATAGCTGCTGCCGCATAGATAGGATTTAATAATGGTCCACCTAAGAGATATAGTAATCCAGCTGCCATTGGAATACCTGCTGTGTTGTAACCAAATGCCCAGAATAAGTTTTGCTTGATGTTACGAATGGTGCGTTTACTCAGATAAATCGCAGTAGGGACATCCATAAGATCACTTCGCATCAATACAATATCTGCTGACTCCATGGCCACGTCAGTGCCAGACCCAATGGCGATACCGATATCTGCCTGAGCAAGTGCTGGGGCATCGTTTATACCATCACCGACCATAGCAACCTTTTTACCATCGCTTTGAAGTTTCTTGACTTCATTTGATTTATCCTGAGGTAGTACTTCTGCTAGAACACGATCAATTCCAACCTGCTTTGCAATGGCTTCTGCAGTTTTCTTATTATCTCCAGTAATCATTGCAACTTCGATTCCCATCTGGTGAAGCTTCTCGATTGCTTTCTTACTACTTTCTTTTACTACGTCTGCTACTGCAATAATACCTGCTAACTGATTATCAAAAGCAACATACATCGGTGTTTTTCCTTCTTTAGCAAGGCGATCTGACTCTGTTTCCAAGGCACTAAGATTGATATTTCGTTCCTCCATTAATTTACGATTACCAATCAAAGCATGAGTTCCTTGTATCATTGCTTCAATTCCTCGACCTGTGATTGCTGTAAACTGCTCAACCTTTAACATAGATAAACCTTGTTCGCTTGCTCCATTTACAATTGCTTCTCCTAATGGATGTTCTGAACCTTTTTCAGCCGATGCTGTCATCTGTAATAGGTCAGTAGCAGGATAAGATGCTGTTGGGATTACATCTGTAACCTTTGGTTTTCCTTCTGTAATTGTTCCTGTTTTATCAAATACAATGGTTGTTATCTTGTGAGTGATTTCAAGTGCTTCGCCACCTTTAATCAGAATACCATTCTCTGCACCTTTACCTGTACCAACCATAATAGCGGTTGGTGTTGCTAATCCAAGAGCACAAGGACAAGCAATAACTAAAACTGAGATAAAGATCTTAAGAGAAAATTCTACCGAACCACTTCCTATATACCAGGAAATTCCGGCGATTAAGGCGATCAAACATACCGTTGGAACAAAATATCCAGATACAACATCTGCCATCTTGGCAATCGGTGCTTTCGATCCTTGAGCATCTTCTACTAGTTTAACAATTTGTGCAAGAGCAGTGTCTCCTCCAACCTTAGTTGCTTTGAATTGAATCATACCATTCTTATTCATGGATGCAGCATAGACTGAATCTCCTGCCTTCTTATCCACTGGCATACTCTCTCCAGTTAGCATAGATTCATCAATGGCTGTGTATCCTTCTAATACAATCCCATCAACCGGAATCTTCTCACCAGGTTTTACTAAGATAATATCACCGATTTCTACTTCATCGATCGGAAGCTCTACTTCGTTACCATCTTGTATAACGATAGCTGTCTTTGGAGCTAATCCCATCAGCTTTTTAATAGCTTCTGAAGTTTTTCCTTTGGATACCGCTTCTAATGATTTACCTAGCAGAATTAATGCAATGATAACACCAGCTGTTTCAAAGTAGAGAGCATCTACTGCCATATAAGAACCTTGTGTTATCTCATAGGTATGGTAAAGACTATAGAGTACGGCTGAGCTAGTTCCAATCGCAATCAAGGAATCCATATTGGGACTACCTTTGATTAAAGATTTGAATCCCACTACATAGAAACGATGACCGGCTATGATTATTGGGATGGTTAATATAATTTCAATGAGTGCATAAACCAAAGGATAACGCATTGGTTTCATAAATTGTGGTACATCAAATGGGAGCCAAGAGATCATTGGTGTCATGGCTACATAGAGTAATGGCAGACCAAATGCAGTGGCAACGATAAACTTAATCCACAAGGTCTTAATTTCTTTTTCTTTTCTGATCTTATCTTCGTCGATCACTTCAGTTTTTGATATCTCAAGTGGCTGATAACCAAGCTTTTGAATGGTTTGTTTTATGGATGAGATTCGTGTAAGTTGCGGATCATAGGTTACGGTAGCTTTCTCAGTAGCATAATTTACCGAAACCGTCTCAATTCCCTCCATCTTCTGTAAGACTTTCTCAATACGATTGGCACAGGCTGCACAGCTCATACCACCAATTGGAATTGTAATATTACTACTCTTATTCTCTATGACAGAATAACCTATCTTTACTACAGTATCTTTAATCTGATCTTTTCCCAGAAGTGTATCATCATACTCTACTGATAATTTCTCAGTGGCGAAGTTAACAGTCGCTTCATTCACACCTTCTAGTTTCCCAACCATCCTTTCTATTCTTTTAGCACAGGCACTACAAGTCATACCACCAATTGCTAGAACATCTTTCTTCACTTTAGTTACCTCCTGTTAGTTTGATTTCCAGTCTTCAAATATTACAGCAGCTTCTTTTAGAAATTCAGCTGGTATGATAATGTTATCTGAATCAACTTGCTTGTATTCTTCGGTGATTGGAACTGGATTACAACCGCCTCTTGTTACTTCCACGTCATTTGCCGAAAATTGATTTCCACAATTCTGACATACTAATGCATCACCATTTTGCTTATAATATCCTCTTCCAGAATCATAACACACCTGGCAGGTATTGAATGCAGTACGTATGCTTCCGTCAGACGCTTTAATAGCAAAAACTTCAATATCGGTATTTTCAACGTTTACTTTATAAAATGTGGCTGTTTCTGATACGTCTTTCACTGGAATAAGCAGATCGCCCTTTTCATTCTGCACTACTTTGGCCTCTGTCTTAGCATCACTTGCTATACTTCCTTGTTTTAAGATGACATCCTTATAGGCAAAAGCAAGGCCCACAATAACAATTGCAATTACACTTACGATTATGGATATCAGTTGAGCTTTTTTAGCTTGTACTGACTTCTTATTTGAATTATTCTGATTTGACATAATATCCTCCTAATTTTTCAACTATTCAATTCCATATCATACACTCATTCTAGCACTAAGAGTTCCATATCATTTCATTCTGCTGCCTAGAGTTCCATATCATAATATTCTAGCACTCAGACTTCTTAATGACAACTTGCTTCTTGAGATGGGTCATTTAAAATACTTTGATAATCCCAAACGGTTGGCCGATAAATGGATACTTCTTCTTTTATCAGCTCTTGATCAATAATATTCAAGTCCTCCACGACTTTCACATAACCAAAAAATTCGTTCTCCAAGGAAAACTCAAAATCCCTGGAAGGATAAAAATAGATCGGTGCTTCTTCTACTGTTACATCTATCACAGCGCTATATAAAGGGAACAATAATTTTTCAGGAATTTCTTGGGAGGATGTAATGGTCCAGCTTGTTTCTAAACCGGCTTGTAAAACGACCACTGCAGGAGTAAATCCTTTATCATTTACTTCGATGGTAACGTATTGAACACCGTCTATAATTTCTCCAACTGCGATTTCCTTCGTTGGGATGTTATAATCAGAGCGTTGAAATTCTTGAAGTACATCAGTGGATGGATCACTTGTAGAAGTTTCATTAGAATTATTTGCTACTAGATCTTCTCCTTGTTCAACTACAGTAATTGTACTACGTATCATCCCCATCCAACAGCTATAAGTAAAAGTTCCTGTTTCCTTCGGAGTAAACTCTACTACATTCTCTCCAAGCTCGAACTTCTTTTCTATCCCATATTCCGGTATGATCATTCGATTGTTGCATCCATTGATGCTTCCTTGTTCGGCTGTGATGGTCCATTTTACCGGGATGCCTGCTTGAACAGTAATCGGTTGATAACGACCAGAGGATAAGGAAGTATTGACAATTTGAACCCCATCTATGATATTTGCTTGTTTACTTTCTCCTACACTACCAGAAACTTTTGAAAAAGTAAAGCCTGATAAGGTTAATCCATCGCTAAACATGGAGATTCCTAATACAAGGACTAAGACTGCTCCTATTGTCATGACCTTACTGGTAAACTTCTTGCTTAAGATAGAACTCAAGGCTCCAAGGCCAAACATCAAAGGAACGGTACCTAAACTAAACAAAAACATGGAAAGTGCACCTTGAAGTGGATTGCCAGTGGATAGTGCATATAGTTGCATTGCCTGTAAGGGTCCACAGGGCATTAATCCGTTTAGTAGTCCCACATATAATGGGCTCATGTTATTTTTTGCAGCTTTCGCTTTCTTAGCGTAAATTCTCTTAGCAATCAATCTTGGCATATGAGGGTTTAGTTTTCTTAACCCAGGGAAGATATTTAACATATTCAAGCCCATGATTATCATGAAAACACCTGCTCCGATTTGAACAATGCCTCTCGCACTAGCACTTAAGGTTAAGACAGATCCTAATGCACCAACGATACCACCAATCACTGTGTATGAGATTACCCTTCCTGCATTATAC
>JAEYWQ010000257.1 GCA_023428885.1 Bacillota bacterium | reverse complement strand
CTCTTACAGTAGCTATCAAACGTGCTCGTCACATCGCTTTAATGCCATACACATTAGATTAATTCTTGATTTATCAAGTGTTTGTGAAGATGTGATTGGCTTTTACACCAGTATTACACCAAAGGTGTGTATTGTGTAAAAACTATACTGATAATTAAGACCGTCATTACATCAAGTAATGGCGGTTTTTTTGTTAGGACATATGCTAGTGATTATGTGAATCTTGTATCATAAGTAAACAGATCACTATACCTGCTGTTTCATCTACTGTACCAGGTTGAAATACATAGTTTGGAGTAGGTAAAGATCAATTTAAGTAAGTAGTATACATAATATAATATATTTTTCTTGTCGTTAAGCACAAGATGTTTTATGATAAATTATGGAAAGTAAATCTTGATGCGAGCAAAGGGAAAACTGAGCACCTTAATTTCTCTACATGAAATCTTCTATAACTCAATGTGAGTATGGAATATCTAAATAGTTAAACTTTTTACAAGTTCATAATATCTCAATGATTTTTTGATAATAAATTATGGTTATCATATGGTTACGGTGTTGGACAAAAATGATGCGATACGAGCCAGCTGACATGAAAGCTTAGAAAGCTCAGAATTATTACAACACCAAAATAATGAAATCAAAGTGGAGGTAAGTATGAAAAAAAGACCTAATGTAATGTTTGCAGGCATATTTGTGGGGAGTGTATTAATATGCTCTCTGGTATTGGTTCTGGTTTTTAACTTGATTAAGAATGAGGATGAGGGAAAGGTCAAAGAAGTTAGTGTGGCAGCTAGTCAAGGTATGATAGAGCTAAGTTCCAATGATGAAAGCAAAGAGGTGGAAGCTAAGGATGCCCCTGGTAAAGTAGATGACAAAGCACAGCCACAAGCAAGAGTACAAGATAATGATAATGAGAAAGGGAATGGCTTGATTTCCGGTTTAGAAGATATATCGGCTCAAGTGAATGGAGTAAAAAAAATAACGATTAGTGCAGCTGTTGACGAAGTTACTGTATATCAGGGGGATGGAGAAAAATTAGAGATTACGCAGATCTATAAGAATATCGATAAAGATGATCTAGTATCCGTGACCGAGTTAGGTGATGAATTGATGATAAGCACAAGCTATACGGATTCTGGGTTTCAGCTTCCAGGGATATATAATTATAATCGAAGTTCTCAACTCAAAATAAATCTACCTAAGGGATATGAAGGCAAGCTTGATGTTTCAACTGATGTTGGGAATGTTTATATTGAGAATGAGCTGCAGCTTGAGAGCGCAGTGATTAATTGTGATGTGGGAAATATTATTGTTAAGAGTACTCAAAAGATGAAGAAAGCAACCCTATCCACTGATGTAGGCAATGTGGAAATCCAAGAGGAATGGAACGTTGAAACTAGTAGTGTAGCTGCGAATGTTGGAAATGTAACTTTGTATAAAGCTGTAAAAGCAGATAAATTATTTATTGATGTAGACATGGGAAATATTATCGTCCCAGAAGAAGTAAGAGAAAATGAAAACTATTCAATCTCAACAGATTTTGGTGAGATTATGACGACAGATGACAACATGGGAATAGAAAGCAATTCGTTTCTTAAGAATTTTTTTGACCAAGGTTAAAGTTTCTATTACGTGTAACAACTATAAGAGTGAAACTTTTATAAGCAAAACCAAGCACTGATCGGGTGCTTGGTCATAGGAGTAAATATGGCTCATATTTTAGTAGTGGAAGATGAAGAAGCAATTAGCTATTTGATAAGAAAGAATCTGGAGTTAGTAGGATATACTTGTACCCAGGTATACGATGGTAAAAAGGCTTTGCATGTGTTGGCCGAAGAGAAGTTTGATCTTGTCTTATTGGATGTTATGTTGCCAAACCTTAGCGGATTTGAATTGATAAAGCACATTCATGGTACTCCAGTTATTTTTATAACTGCCAAGAGCAATTTAGAAGATAAGATCTTTGGGCTTACCTCTGGGGCAGAAGACTATATTGTGAAGCCCTTTGAGATTATTGAGCTGATAGCAAGAATTCATATTGTCCTTAGAAGAGGAAAGTCAGAGAATGAAGCGCTAGTTATCAATGATGTGCATGTGGATTTGGGAAGTAAAGTCGTGAATTTGAGGGGGGAAATTATAGATTTAACCCCTCAGGAATATTCCTTGCTCGAGGTACTGATTATGAATCGTAATCTAGCCATGTCCAGAGAAAAGCTGCTAGAATTGGCGTGGGGATATGATTTTGAGGGTGATACTAGAACGGTGGATGTACATATTCAAAAACTGAGAAAGAAGCTAGGTTTAGAAGAGCAGATAAAAACCGTATTTAAGTTGGGCTATCGCTTGGAGGTCTAAAACTATTGGTTAGAAGGAAGGCATATGAAATTTTGGCAAAAGACATTCTTAATATTAAATACCATATTTTTAATCTTCTTAAATGTAGTAATACTGATTGTTGCCCATGAGTCGTATCAGAAGCAGCTTCAATCTTATGAAGAAAAGGCCGCTGGGGAGGCTTATTTTATCGCAAATTCTATCTCTCGTGATTTTTCTAATCTAGAGGAGAAGGCTGCCCTATCCACTTTAAGTGAAGAAAATACATATCGGTCCTATTCCAATTATTATAAGCAACAGGGGGTAAGGTTAGTAATCAAAGAAGGCCCTATGTTAAAGTATAGTGAGGATTTGGATTTTTTTGCGGATGAGTTAGAGATAGAAAGTGATGCAAAGACTATGATGCTTTGGGTGGATACCAAGGAGGAAGAGAAGTACATAACCGTTCAGGTACAGTTAAAAGAGCCCTATGATAAATATACTTTATTATACAGTTATCATCTGCTTAACTTTAATGATGATTGGAAGAATATGACCTATTATTTTGTCCTTGCTGGAGTGATGATATCCATATTGCT
Source organism: Bacillota bacterium (assembly GCA_023428885.1). Lineage (GTDB taxonomy): Bacteria > Bacillota > Clostridia > Lachnospirales > Lachnospiraceae > Lachnoclostridium. The sequence goes on along the minus strand of JAEYWQ010000257.1, from coordinate 25,165 downwards.
TTCCGTTGTCTTATACATAATCCTTCGAAAGCTGACAAAACCAATCTTAGAATTAAATATTGCCACAAAGGAAATCTCTGAGGGTAATTACAAGAAACGTGTTATGGTGAAAGGTCAAGATGAGCTTGCCATGTTAGCTACTTATTTTAATATTATGTCAGAGAAAATCCAGCAAAACATTGAAAGTTTAAAGGAAGAAACAGAGAAAAAGCAGAGATTGGTAGATAATTTAGCCCATGAACTAAGAACTCCTTTAACTGCAATTTCTGGTTATGCTGAGTATATGCAGATGGCAAATCTGGATGAAGAAGAACGATATCAAGCAGTTTCTTATATCAGAAGTGAGACAAAACGACTGGAGAAATTAAGCCAGGTACTCTTACTACTTGCTGATGTGAGAGAAACGAACCTTCCTATGGAATGCGTATCCTTAGATAAGGTGATTCACAGCACGAGAAGGCGCTTTATGCCAAAGCTACAAGAAAAGAATATAGCATTTTCCTATGAGCTATCAGATGCTAGAATATATGGTAATCATGAATTACTTGAAATACTAATCTCTAACCTGATCGAGAATGCAATCTGTGCCTCGAAAGCAGAAGGTAAGATAGAAATTGCTTCTTACGAAGAAAAACAAGGATTAGTATTGACTATAAGGGACTATGGAATCGGTATGGCCCAAGAGGATCTACTTCATATTATGGAACCCTTCTATCGGGTGGATAAAGCTAGAAGCCGAAAGCATGGCGGCGTTGGATTGGGTGCCGCCTTGTGTAAGCAAATTGTATTAAAGCACCAAGCTACCATACACTATGAATCAAAAGTTGAGGAAGGAACGAGGGTAAGGCTTGTATTTCCAAAGTAATGCTGCCTCGATTAAAGAGATTGGGGATAAATTTAAGAATGAATGACAGATGTAGGCTTACAATGCATACTTCTATAACACTGAAATAGGATAATAGAGATCGCATTCACAATAGTGTTTATTACACTTGGCATAGTTAATCCATTCAAAATGAAATTGTTCCTTTAAGTTGAATTGCAAGGTTGGTTTCCACACATCTTCCACATACCTCCAGATACCTTCTAAGGTTTTGGAGGATATATCTTCGGGACGATGTGGTCCCATATAGGTAAATACACCATATTTATGAGGAGTGATATTCTTTTGCTTCATATTGGGGGCTAGTATACTGTTTTGGTTTACCTGAACCGAAGGTTGGTAAAAGGTGAAGTCTTTGCCTTCCTTAGGTATACTAGTGTAACCAACATAAATATCTTTTTCTACAGGATTGATAACCTCAGGTCGGTGATGATAGAAGAAATCAACACCGACTTTATTTGCGGTCTGATGTAACAGATTATCCATGATATCAATCTTGTACTCCATGCCTGCTATGGAGAAGGCTGGCATCACAGAGATAGAGCGGAAGAAAATCAAGCCTTCCCCTGCGCAGTTCATAAAATCTGCATTGAAGCGGTCTAGGATCTTAAGAGGAGTAGGGTGACGGTGCCATTTTGCTGGTGTAGTATTATATTCTTCTTTGAAAGCACGGTTATAGGTACGTTCACAGCCGAAAGAATATTTGCAGGATATATATTCAATACTGCTCTTGGTATGAATTAAATCGCCTAAGGATAAAGCGATTCTGCGCCTTCTTACATATTCCATTAGCCCGGTGGAGGTTGCCCCCTTCCAGATACGAAGGAGATGAAATTTTGACATGTTTACATTCTCAGAGATGGTGTCTAGGTTGATATCCTCCAGTAGATGGCTTTCTATATATTCTGTTGTATTCTTGATAATTCCTAATAAATTATTATCCATAATCTACCTCCAAGATCTAAGAAAGAGTGTTTGCCTTTATTCTTAGAACGCAAATCTTAGGTGAAGTGTTTTTCATTTACACTTCACCTCATCTAATGATTGCATTTTTATTTCTGATATCTTAGTCTGTTTTCTTTCATCATTACGAGACTATTTTTCTTTCGTGTGCAAAGTATAGCTTTACGAGTCATTGTGATTAATGATCCCGAGTTGCGCTTAGTTTATAGAACATATGGATTGTTTTACCATTATACCATAGCTGATACCTTGTGAATAGAAGAGAGTTTGGTTAAATAAAACTGAGCAATTTTTGTCCTGTCTCTTACCCAAACACCGCAATTTTTGTCGTGTAAACATTATACACAAATGTATAATGATACCATGCGTTGCGTGTAAAGAGTTGTATGTAGTGCGTGCGGATCTTGGTTAATTGCACTTTACTTTATTAAGGATTTGTGAATGGAGGTTTTAGAGTCTATGGAACAGAATCAACAAGAGGATTTGACACTACGTTACAAAGCAGCAGCCGAAAGCTTTGTAGAGAAGATAAAATGCGATATTAATGTAGTAGCTGTTATTATCGGTGGCAGTTTAGCTTACGATCAGGTTTGGGAAAAAAGTGATATTGATACTACCGTTGTTGTGAGGGATCAGGTGTTAAAAAACGATTCTTTCTGTATTGTGGAGGACGACATTACCATTAATGTTGCTATCACTACAAGAAGTGGATTTAAACGATATCTAGAAAGTCTTGGTGGAGGCGGCTTTATGCATTCCTATTTTGCGAAAGCTAGCATTGTGTACTCTACGGACGATAGCTTGTACGAGTATTTTGATGATTTTAAGAAGGTCGGGCAGGATGACCTGGAGGAGAACATATTTTATTTGGCTTGTGAGCTGGTGTACTATAATGAAAAATGCCTTAAGTGGATAAAGGTAAAGAAGGATTCACTCTATGCCCAGTATTATTTGCTAAAGGCAGCAGAAGTCATTGCAAGGATGGAAGTTTGCCTATCTGGCGAGATTCCTACAAGAGAGGCCATTGTGAAAGCAGCCGCCATTAATCCTGAACTGATTTCTATTTATTATCAGAACGCTATGTCACATCACTATAGTAGGGATGAAATTCTTGCTGCCATCGACAGAATTGACCAGTATATAGAGCAGCATCTGGATATCATCAAGCAACCATTGATTAGGTATATGTCCGATCAAGAAATGAAGACAGTTACCATGATTACGAAATACTTTAAGACAGAAAGTCACTTTATCATTGGGATTCTAGACTATCTGGCGGATAAGGGGGTTATCGCCAAGGTATCCCAGACAATTAAGATTACCCCAAAAAGCAGATTAGCAGTGGAAGAGATTGCTTATCAATATCTGAATTGGAAATGAAAGGAGCGCAATTATGTCAGTTCGTTCTACAATTGAAATATCCGGAGCAAAGCAAAATAACTTAAAGAATATTTCCGTTGAGATACCGAGAGATAAACTTACGGTAATCACCGGAGTTTCAGGTTCGGGAAAGTCTTCTCTCGCCTTTGATGTCATCTATGGAGAAGGACAGAGACGCTTTCTTGATTCCATTTCTAACTTTGCTAAGAGTCGTATCAGTCAATTAAAAAAGGCAAAAGTGGATTATGTAAGAGGCCTATCTCCAGTGATCGCCATTGAACAGAAGAAGGGAAATAACAATCCTCGTTCTACCGTGGGTACCGTTACGGATATTAACGACTACCTAAGACTTTTATATGCTACCGCTGGTGTGGGAAAATGTCCGGAATGTGATCATCCCCTAAAGCAGCTATCAGCAGCTCAGATCGCAGAGCGTATTACTTCCCTGCCAATGGGGACTGTAATAGAACTTCGGGCACCAGTCTATAAAATCTACGGTGAAGACTATAATTATACTTTTCAACAGTATAGAGAAAAAGGGTTTAAAAACCTGATGGTGAATGGGACTCCCTTTTCTCTTGCAGATAAGAAGGAACTTGATGAGACTAAGACTTATCAGATGGAACTAATTATAGACCGTTTTACATTAAAAAAGGATTCCTATATTCAGATCACCAAGTCTATTGAAGCAGCCATGCTTTCTTTGGAAGAGGATATAATGATTAAGGTTGAGATCATTGGTGAAGCAGTTGCTGGATTTTATGAGGGCTTTGCCTGCCCAGAACATCACATGTTTCTCTGCGATATGCAACCCTTTCATTTCTCCTTCAATACAGCAGCCAGCGCATGTCACACCTGTATGGGTGTAGGTATGTCTTATGTAGTAGAACCCCGCTTTCTTGTGGTGGCACCAGAGAAGAGCTTGAATAAGGGTGCATTAAAGAGCACAGTTTACAACATCAATGGGAAAGATAGTTACCGAGGAATTATGTTATACAGTTTATCGCAGCAGTACAATTTTAGTTTGGATACTCCCTTTAATGAACTTCCAAATGATATCATTGATCTGCTTTTCTATGGAACTAAGGGGGAAACTGTGTTGATGCAGCAGCCGCCAGATGCCAAGAAGAGAAACTGGATTGTTGGTAGAGAGATGCCTTTCTGGGGTTATGTTCACGAGATGGAGCATTGGTATCGTCAGTATATTCGCAAGTCTTCTACTGCAGAAGCCTTTGAACCAGCCTTTCTTAAGGATTGTATGATCGAAAAAATATGTCCAGAATGTCATGGGGCTAGACTTAAGAAACAGCGTCTTCAAGTTACAGTTGGTGGCAAAAATATTGACGAACTTAGTAGAATGCAGTTACCGGAGATTTATGAGTTTTTACAAGCACTAACCTTCCCAGTCGATATTAGGGATGTGGCTGAAACTATCATTCGTGAGATTTTAAATCGAATCGGGTTATTGATTGATATAGGCTTACATTATATCAACTTAGGAAGAAGAAGCGATAGTATGTCTGGTGGAGAGATGCAGAGAATCAAGATGTCTACTCAGATCAGTAGTGAACTGATGGGTATGCTATACGTCATGGATGAACCTAGCATTGGGCTACATCCGAGAGATTCTGATAAGGTAATTGAGACCATGAAAAAGCTGCGTGATATTGGAAATACGGTGATTGTAGTAGAACATGATCTGGATACCATTCGTAGTGCAGACCATATTATCGAGATAGGCCCTGGCCCAGGGATTCATGGGGGTAATGTAGTTGCTAGCGGTAGCATCGATGATATTATGAGAGAGAGTAGCTCAGCTACAGGCCAATACTTATCAGGTAGAGCAAGCATTGAAATTCCGAAGAAGAGAAGAAATCTTGGTGACAACTTCCTCTCCATTCAAGGTGCTAGAGAAAACAACTTAAAAGAGGTTGACCTTGATATTCCACTTGGGGTTTTCCTTTGTATTACTGGAGTTTCGGGTTCTGGTAAGAGTTCTTTAATCAATGAGATTCTCTTTAAGCAGCTAAAGGTGGATAAGACTGGAGCCCGCATTATGCCGGGTAAACATGACTTCCTATTCGGTTCTGACCAGATCAATAATGTGATTAATATTGATCAGACTCCAATCGGTAGAAACAGTAAGTCGAATCCTGCAACTTATATTGGCATCTTTGATAAGATCAGAGACTTATTCGCGTCCCAGCAATCAGCAGAGGAGCGAGGCTACACAGCACTTGATTTTAGTTTGACCCATGCCAATGGTACACGGTGTGAACATTGTTCAGGGGACGGTATTATTGTGACTAACTTGCAGTTTATGGCGGATATTGAAACCATCTGTCCAATGTGTAAGGGAATGCGTTATAGCGAAGAAGGTCTGGAAGTGAAGTACCATGGCAAAAGTATTGCTGATGTTCTTAACATGACGGTAGAAGAAGCGCTGGAATTCTTTCAAGAGCATACCTATCTAAAGCATAAACTAAAGATTATGCAAGAGCTTGGACTTGGATATCTCTGTCTTGGGCAAAGTTCCACTACCCTGTCTGGAGGTGAAGCCCAGAGAGTAAAACTAGCCTATGAGTTATCGAAAATTAAGAGAGGTGCTCATAATCTCTATATCCTGGATGAACCGACTACAGGACTTCACTTATCAGACATAGCTAAGTTATTGATTTGTTTGAATAAGCTGGTAGATCAAGGTCACTCTGTAATCGTGATTGAACACCATTTGGATGTGATTAAGTCCGCCGATTATATCATTGATATGGGTCCAGAAGGCGGAGCAAAGGGCGGATATGTGGTAGCAGAGGGTACACCAGAGCAGGTGGCAAAGGTGAAGGAGTCTTATACAGGGAAGTACTTAAAACAGGTGCTTGGCAAGTAATACAAACAAGATGAGTCAGCAAGCTGCCTTACTTGTCATAAAAAGAACCGTCATTGCCTGTAAAAAAGCAATGACGGTTCTTTGTTTTAAAAACTATGTTTACACCCTGAATATCTGATGCCTATATTTCTTAAGTACAGATAACAATGCAAGCCCAAGAATTCCGCAAGAGATGATTTCACCAATTCCCACAGTCAACATCATATAAGGAATCGCGTCTGGTACATCATAACTAATTCTAAGTACCCATGGAACAATAATGGTGTTTGCTATAATTGGTGGGAGTGGGATGAGGAACTTGTTTTTTCTTAAGAAATAACTACCAACAGTTCCTATCAGAGTTGCTAAGCTACCAAAGATAATGTCTAGTAAGCTACAACCGGTTAAGATATTACTGAGCAGACAACCAATCGTTACGCCAGGGATGGCAGCAGGGGTGAAGAAGGGAAGTATGGTCAGGGCTTCAGATAGACGTACTTGAATAACTCCTGACGCCATTCCTAATAGATTGGCGATAAAAGTCAGCACGACATAGAGGGTTGCAATCATTGCAGCCTGTGTGATAAATATGATTTTTCTGTTTGACATATTAGTCTCCTTTAGTTTTGTTTTACGTGTGGAAGGTCTCGAACACACGATAGGTATGTGCTGAAAAGCCTGTTTGTAGGGATTTCAGCACTATACACTATAACTTATTTCAATAAAAAATGCAAGCGCTACTCTATTTTTCATTAACTCTTATTTTGGTGATATTAAGGGTGTAGGAAAAGGTAAAGCTAAGCTGACCGTAATGTATGGACCTTTGAAAGCGGTATATAATGTTGTGGTAAATTAGCTAAGATTAAATAAAAAAAGTAAGAGCAAAGAAAAGAGATCTTTACCGTTAAGGGTAGGGGGCTCTTTGTTCTGTCTACTTGCAATCTCACTCTACTTGCAATCTCACTCTACTTATTGTAGAATCAAACTATAAATTTATTAACTAAACTAATATGAAAAGGACGGGTACTGGGATGGTGAAACATCATGAGCAAATTAAGCAGGTTATTGAGGCCGAGATTCAGGCAGGTTTTTTGGCTGGTGCGAATGTCTTAGCAATCAAAGATGGTCGAACAGTCTATGAACATAGCTTTGGTATGGCAAATATAGAAAAGAATCAAGAGTTGACTTTGGATTCCATTTTTCGTCTATACTCACTTTCAAAACCGATTACGGCAGTAGCTATTCTTATCTTAGTGGATCAAGGAAAGTTAAAGTTAACCGATGATCTTTCTTTATATTTACCTTCCTTTTTACAGCCTAAGGTAGAAAGTGATGGGGACTTAATTCCATCGAATAGAGAAGTTACAATCTTTGACCTGCTAACAATGACTGCTGGTGTGGTTTATCCGGATGGGGAAACGATTTCAGGGAAACTTATGGGTGAGATTTATGATCAATATAACAGGGATTTTTCTTCTGGGAAGGTAACAACTACACTGGACTTCATTAACCAAATGGGAACTTGTCCTTTGGCATTCCAACCAGGGGAACAGTGGAGATATGGTTCCTGCGCAGATGTATTAGGTGCAGTAGTGGAAGTGGTTTCTGGTATGAGATATTCTGAGTTTTTAAGAAGGTATCTATTTGAGCCATTAGGAATGAGGGATACAGGATTTTATGTTCCAAAAGATAAACAGGAACGTATGGCTACTGTTTATGAATATGATGATCATAGCAAGCTATTGAAGCCATACGATGGACTTAATCTTTCGATCTTTCCAATGGATCAAAAACCAGGCTTTGAATCAGGTGGAGCAGGTATCGTGTCTACGATTCTCGATTATGCAAAGTTTGCACAGATGCTGTTAAACGAAGGAAGTTATGAGGGAAAGACTATTATTCAACCTGAGACATTTCACACCATGAAGCAGAACTATCTGACCAAAGAGCAAAAGAAAACTTACAACTGGGATAGTCTGCTTGGCTTTGGTTATGGATTTTTAGTTCGTGTACTAGAAGATTCACAGACTGCAGGTCTGAATTCCAAAGCAGGTACGTTTGGATGGGATGGTTGGACTGGACCTTATTTGGCAATCGATCCTGAGAATAAGGCAGTATTTCTATACTTTATTTCAAAGATAAATACAGGAACAACACCGACTACCAAAAAGATTCATAATCTTTTAGCAGATTCACTATAAGTTAAAAAGTCAAAGAGGTTATCTTATATGTGGCAAGGAGACATGTCCCCTTGTCATAATCAATGAGATAACCTCTTTGATTTGTGATTTCATCTGAATTTCCTATGTGTTCAAAATAATTACCTTTTAATTATTGACCTGTTATGATATAATGACAGTTACAATTGCAGTACTTTGGGTTGTTAAAGGAGCAGGATGATGAAAAATCGAAGAAAGTTATATGGTTCTATAAGAGCATATTTACGTTGGCCACTATTGCTAACAGCATTACTCATTGCCATGAATATGTGTATTTATGTCATTGATCATAAGGCTAGCATTGTTATGGCATTCTTTATTCTTCTCTATTTTGTAATAGCTGTATCCTTATACTTTGTAAAACGAACGAGTATTATTGGAGATATGGTGCGATTTGCATCAAATTATGGTCAGGTTCAGTCAAAGTTATTAAAAGAACTTTCCTTACCATATGCGGTTCTTGATAGTACTGGTAAGATGCTGTGGGCTAACGATGAGTTCTGTGATATCATTGGATCAGAACGTAGAGCGAGACACGCGATTAATAGCATCTTCCCAGAGATTACTTGTGATATTCTTCCGGTGAGTGAGCTTGATGTTGAAGTTCATTTAAACTATCAAAAATCAAATTATCGTGTCATTCTACGTAAATTAATTATACCTGATTTCGAAGATGATTCTTACTTTATGGAAGAAGCGGACAACGATTCCTCCTATCTTATTGCAATGTATTTACATGATGAGACTGAGATTGTTTCTTTACAAAAGCAAAATAGAGATCAGAGGCAAATCGTTGGTTTGTTATATATTGATAATTATGAGGAAGCTCTTGAGAGTATTGATGAAGTTCGTCGTTCTTTATTAACCGCATTAGTAGACCGTAAAATTAATAAATATATGCAAAGTATAGATGCAGTAATTAAGAAGTTAGAGAAGGATAAGTATATCTTTGTATTTCAGAATAAATACATGCAACAGCTGCAGGCAAACAAGTTTTCCATCCTTGAGGAGGTTCGTAGCGTTAACATTGGTAATGAGATGTCGGTAACGATCAGCATGGGTCTTGGCGTGAATGCAGAATCTTATCAACGAGGTTATGAATTTGCACGTGCTGCCATTGATCTGGCCCTAGGTCGTGGGGGGGATCAAGCGGTAATTAAAGAAGGCGACAAGATTAATTACTATGGTGGCAAGAGTATGTCCGTTGAGAAGAATACACGAGTAAAAGCACGTGTAAAGGCGCATGCGTTGAAGGAATTCGTGGAGGCAAAGGACAAATTAATTATTATGGGACATTCCATCGGAGACGTGGATTCCTTTGGTGCCGCGATAGGGGTGTATCGTATTGCAAAGACACTTGGTAAGCGGGCACATATTGTAATTAATGAAGTTACAAGATCTGTACGTCCATTATTAACACGTTTTGTCAATAATCCAGATTATGAAGAGGATATGATTATCAATAGTGCGCAAGCCCTGGAAATTGCCGATGTGAATACATTATTGGTTGTAGTTGATGTAAACCGTCCGAACTATACAGAATGTCCGGAATTGTTAAATATAGCAAAAACAGTCATAGTATTAGACCATCATAGACAGACGGGTGAAGCGGTGGAGAATGCGGTATTATCATACATCGAGCCTTATGCTTCCTCATCTTGTGAGATGGTAGCAGAGATTTTACAATACATTGGAGATGGCTTAAAACTTCGTCAAGCAGAAGCGGATGCAATGTATTCTGGTATTATGATAGATACGAACAATTTCTTGACTAAAACAGGTGTACGTACGTTTGAAGCGGCAGCTTATTTACGTCGAAGTGGAGCAGATGTAACTCGAATCAGAAAAAGCTTCCGTAGTGATATGAATGATTATATGGCGAAAGCACAAGCGATTACTTCTACTGAAGTATACTTAGATAAATTTGCATTTGCAGAGTGCCTAAGTGAAGGAGTGGACAGCCCAACTGTACTAGGTGCTCAGGTAGCAAATGAACTATTAACGATTAATAATATTGTAGCATCTTTTGTATTTACCGCGCTCAATGGAAAGATCTATATTAGTGCCAGATCCATTGACGAGTTGAATGTTCAAGTGGTTATGGAGAAACTTGGCGGTGGTGGTCACATGAGCGTAGCAGGAGCACAATTAGGTGATTGCACAGTTGCTCAGGCAATGCAAAAAGTTAGAGATGTGCTGAGAAAAATGACGCAGGAGGGTGAAATATAATGCAAGTGATTTTATTAGAAGATGTGAAATCTCATGGAAAAAAAGGTGAGATTGTTAATGTGAGTGATGGTTACGCAAGAAATTTTATTTTGCCTAAGAAACTAGGAGTTGAAGCGACAGCAAAGAATTTGAACGATCTTAAACTTCAGAAAGCTGCAGAAGAGAAAAAGCAACAGGAAATCTTAGCTCAGGCACAAGCGTTAAAGACTGAAATCGAGGGAAAGAGTATTCTGTTAAAGATTAAGGCGGGAGAAGGCGGCCGCACTTTTGGCTCCATATCTACGAAGGAAATCTCAGCAGCTGTGAAAGAACAATTAGGCTTTGATATTGATAAAAAGAAATATAACTTAAATGATCCAATTCGTAATATGGGAACTTATACAGTTCCAATCAAATTACATCCAAAAGTTACTGCAGAATTAAAAGTGAAGGTGGATAGTCTATAAGAATTGTATTAGTTAGACGATAGAGAGGGATACCGATGGATGAGGCATTTATAAAAAAGATACAACCACATAGCGCAGAGGCAGAACAATCTGTTATTGGTTCTATGATTATGGATCGTGATGCTATTATTGCTGCCTCTGAACTCTTGACAGCAGATGACTTTTATCAGCATCAATATGGTGTTTTGTATGATGCTATGATGGAGTTGTTTCAAGAGGGGAAGCCCGTAGACTTAGTTACACTTCAAAATAAGCTGAAAGAAAAAGAAGTTCCACCAGAACTATGTAGTATAGAGTTCATTAGTGATTTGATTCGTTCTGTTCCAACATCAGCTAATATTCGCTATTATGCAACAATCGTGAGTGAAAAAGCTCTACTTCGTCGTTTAATTAAGGTAACCGAAGGTATCACGAATACCTGTTATATGGACAAAGAAAAGGTAGATGTGATTTTAGAACAAACGGAGAAGGATGTATTTAATATCGTACAAAACCGTGGTAGTGGTGAGTTTCAAAGCATCAAAGACATTGTTATAAAAACTCTGGATGGCATTGAAGCGGCTTCACGGAACAAAGGATCGGTAACAGGAGTTGCCACCGGCTTTTATGATTTAGACTACAAGACAGCGGGATTACAGCCGTCTGACTTGATTCTAGTAGCTGCCAGACCTTCCATGGGTAAGACAGCTTTTGTATTGAACATTGCAGAATATGTAGCTGTTAAAAGTAAGATTACGACTGCTATTTTTAGTTTGGAAATGTCAAAGACTCAGTTGGTGAATCGTATCTTAGCCATGAACTCCAAAGTTGATTCTCAATCCATCCGTACCGGTGATTTAAATGATGACGATTGGGCGAAACTGATGGATAGTGCTAGAATCGTAGGGGAATCTGGTTTGATTATTGATGATACCCCAGGTATTTCAATTACAGAATTAAGATCTAAATGTCGAAAGTTTAAATTAGAACATAATCTTGGACTTGTGATTATCGATTACCTTCAGCTGATGTCAGGTGGTAAGAAATCAGAATCCAGACAGCAAGAGATTTCTGAAATCTCACGTTCCTTAAAGGCCTTGGCAAGAGAGATTAGCTGTCCTGTAATTGCCTTATCTCAGCTGTCACGTGCTGTGGAGCAGCGCCCTGATAAGCGTCCAATGTTATCTGACCTTCGTGAGTCAGGTGCTATTGAGCAGGATGCCGACGTGGTTATGTTCATCTATCGTGACGATTATTATAATCACGATTCGGAGGAAGCAGGTGTCTCTGAAATCATAATTGGTAAACAGAGAAATGGTCCAACTGGAACAGTAAAACTGGCATGGTTATCACAATATACGAAATTTGCAAACTTAGAACGATAAAGGAAAATGGCCTCGCTTAGCGGGGCCATTTTTCTTGTGCCAAATTATATGGCATATACTTTGATATTCTGATGATCAAGTTTCTATGATAAGATCCTATGTTATTGCTATGAAGCGCAATATTTGTCGGGAGTTGTCGATGTGTTTAGCTGGAAACTGTAGGACGAGTTGTTGCAAATTAGGCCCTTCATGCTATAATATAATATGTAAATAATTACCATATTTTTGCAGGAGGACTACCATGACAGAAGTAAGATATATGATCTCGGATGCATCAAGAATACTGGATATTCCAACGAATGTACTTCGATATTTAGAATATTGCTTATCCTTGAATATTAAACGGACAGAGTTTGGATATCGATATTATCTGCAAGAAGATATTGATTTGTTAAGCAATGTCAAGTTCTTTCGAGATAAGGGATTTCATATGAAGGTAATAAAGTCCATCCTTCCTTACATTGACAAGGTAAAAGCACTTGATGCAGAAAAACTTATGGATTTCAAGGAAAGATCAGAAGCAGCTCTTGGGTTAGCGGGTTTAGAAGCTCAAGAACGGCTAAAAGCACAGTATGGTAAGGTCATCGATATAAACATGGAAGAGGGGGACTTTGTATATAAGGACCCAGCTACAAAGCAGGTTACTCGATTGGGAGCTGTTACAAAAAAAACTGAGGAGGTGAAGATACAACCGATTGCACAGAAAGTAGATCATTCTAAGTCTTGTGAAGAGGTAGCTGCAGCTGCAACAGATGTGATTATGAAGGAGTCTCATAAGGTTGAGGAGACCGCGAATCCATCTGAAGGTGATAAGATATCAATTGACAAGGGCTCTTTTAGTAAGGGAATAAAAGAGTCCTCCAAGGGTATTGATTTCAATGAGAAGAAAGACAATAAAATTACCCAGATTTGTGATATTAGGCAAGCCAAGCCAAGTTATTATATGGGGGCAAGAAAGATAAGGAGCCTAGATCCTACCGTGCGAGTTGAGGAAAAGAGAGCTGCAATAAACCAGGAGGACGAAAGTGAGCCACCAAAGAATGGGAGTGAAATAAGGCATTTATCTGATTATGTTAGTAATACAGTGGAGAATGAAGTTGACACTGGCAGTAATACAGAAGCTGTGAAAGAGGAGTTTCAGCCAGATCTGAAACAGATGTTAGAACGTAAATCAGATGGAAGCTTACTTAAGGAGAGCCAGGACAAGATAGTTCAATTTCGTGAGATTATGTATTCTATCGTAATGGATGTATTAAAACAGAATAATCGTACATTGACGAATGAGATCAATGATACTGTGACGCAATCGATTGTAAAAGAGATGGATTATATGATGAGAGTCAGAGAAGAACGTCAGGAGGAGAGGTTCCGTCAGTTGGACCGTACCATCCGCGAGACACAGATTCAACGTCAGCAGTACGCAGCTACGAAAGAAGGAAAGAAGAAAAAGCCAAGTAAATTCTTTCAGAAGAATAAGGTTAGAATCTAAATATTAATCAGGAAACCATGAACTGAACATGGTTATGGGTGCTGAGACTAAAAGGAATATTCAATAGACTACTATATATTACATAGTTATGTAAGAGAAAAGCTGTAATTAATCCAATCATGAATTAGATTAATTACAGCTTTTTCTCGTATATGAATCCACTTGGAACCAATATTTATATTAGCCTTCAATAGATCCAGTTGGACATGCGGAAGCGCATGCACCACAATCTAAACATGCATCAGCATCGATTTCGTAGTGGCTAGCTCCTTCAGAAATAGCGTTTACTGGACATTCGCTTACGCAAGCTCCACAACTAATACAACCATCATTAATTACGTGTGCCATTTTATGTATCCTCCTTTATAGAATTTCTTATATTTTACTCCACTTTGTGGAATAATACAAGCATAAAATCTGAAAAAAGTGTTTACTATAGATATGATTGGCTATATATAAGTAATTGATTTTTGACAAAATGCTGATTAGAATATGAGGTTAAAACATAATTACAAGGTGCATTAAATCAGTATTCATGTGATGACGATAGAATGAAGCCTTGACGGTGAGCAAGGAATCATCTATAATGTAATAACGATACAACCAATTTTGTAGAGACGAAGGAGGTAACCAAATGGAAGTTTCTAAGGATATGACAATTGCTCAAGTTATTCAAGTAGATTCAGGTATAATTCCAATCTTACTTGATGCTGGCTTACACTGTCTTGGATGTCCATCTGCCCAAGCAGAATCATTAGAAGAAGCATCTTTTGTTCATGGCTTCGATGGCCAAGAACTTGTTGATAAGATTAACGCATATTTAAGTAGTAAGTAGAGGATGAAAAAGGACTACCCCCATGGGTCCTTGCATATATGATTTCTCACGTACACTCGTGATAAGAACAAAGGGGCGCGTAGTCTGCTGATAACACACACAAAAACCCTGTGTATGTTACTAGCAGACAATGCGCCCCTTTGTTCTTTCAAGAGTGTACTTAGAGAAATATATATGTAAGAACCCGTGAGGGTAGTTCCTTTTTCATCCTTGCCAGCTTTGCTGGCAAGGGCTACGAAGCTGCTGCGCAGGCTCGTAGCAAAGGGTAGAGAGAAAGTAAAATAAAAGAGTAAGATATAAAAGCTAAACAAAAGGCAAAAACAAAAGAGTAAAGGCATAAGAGTAAAGGCATAAGAGTAAACAATATAGTAAAGCAAAAGAGTAATAACAAAAGTAAAAACAAAAGTAAAAACAAAAGTAAAAGCAAAAAGTAAAAGCAAAAAGTAAAAACAAAAGTTAAAGCAAAAGTAAAAGCAAAAGTAAAAGCAAAAAATAGACAAAGAAACAGCCAACCACGGAAGTGATTGGCGTTTGGTTGGAATTATTATAGTTTGGCTAAGCGGGCAACGGCATCGGTGTTGATGATGGTTGTAAAGTGTTCTTTATAATAAGAAATGCTTGCGTAGTTTGTACGAACAGGTTTACCAAATTCTGAAATGATGTTGCACACTTTATTGAATTCTTCCGGGGTATGATTAGAGATGTGGATGATGAGATAGAATCTCTTATCCACAGGGTTCTTAAATAGCATGTTATCACCATGGAAGAATGTATGAATGATTTTAGCTAAATGAGTAACTTCTGATAAAGAAGTGAAGGTAAAAATCTTAGTGAGATTTGCTGGTACCTGTACTTGAGCTTCTGTAGTTTGCTCTGTATTGTTTGACGGTTTCCGGGTCTTTGATTTATTATTTGCTTCCGTATTGTCTCCTTTTTCGCGTTTGCCAAGTAATTCGCCTAAATGTTCAAAACAATTAAGAATCTCATCGGCATAGGCATCATCGTCTTCCTCTTCTTCTTCCACTTCATCTTCTGCCTGAGCATAAGGAGTAAAGTTGGAAAAGCGAGTATCTAGTTCATCTGGATCTTCTACCTTGGTTATTACAAGTACAAGGCAGTCTGCTGATATTGGAGTTGCTTCTATCATCAATGGAATGTCATCGGCTTCAAAACCGAATTCATATGCAGCTTGTTGCATCATATCTCGAAATAGTTGTTTGGCCTTATCACTACCGTAAGCCAATTCACTAATACGAAGTTCCCGATCTAGTAAGTCATCTTTATTTAATGTACAGCGAATCTGGTTGTCACTAATCTTTTCAATCTTCATAGAATCACACTCCTTTCTACTACGTGTGTTGATTCGATATGGTATTGTAAACAAAGTATAATGTAAATCAGTAGTAAAGTCAATATCGTAATTAGAGGAGATATCGAGGAAATGGCTTATTTTTCTTGGCTGAACTTCCATGTGTTTTCTCGTGATTTTGTACAAGAAAAGGAATAAACTTTCTACATAAAAAATGGGAAAATATGGTTGAATTATATTGTTATCAACCTTATAATGATAGTATAATTCTTTCCATCGGAACGCCAGTTATTCGAACTTTATGTAGTATATTTAGAAAGGAGAGTATGTGTAATCGTATTTTGCTTCAGCAGTATCTAATATTGAAGGTATTATATCAACATCAAGATACTATAGTATATTTGGCACAACACGTCAAGTTGCTAAATTTATGCGTAATTAAGCAAATTAACAAAGAATCAACTTTCTTTTATCAATGTTTTATGGAAGCTAAGTTATTACAAGCCTTACATCATAATGGAATTCCTCTATATTACAAGCACTATGAGACAGAAGAAGCCATATATCTTGTAGAGGAATATAAAGAAGGTGATTCTCTTTATTCTATCTGCCATATTGATCAATTATCATATCCAACTATCTTATCTTATGGAATTCAACTTTGTGATATTTTACATTATCTTCACTCTCAACCCCAACCTGTCTTACATTTAGATCTGAATCCAAACAATATCGTTATTGATAAGGGTCGTTTATCCTTGCTTGATTTTAGCGCAGCAATCTGCCTAGAGTCTAAGAATTATCATGGTCAGCGATTTGGAACAATAGGTTTTGCAGCGCCGGAACAGTATAATCAAAAGTCTCTGGATGAACGCACCGATATTTATGCGTTTGGCAAGGTACTTAAGGTCATGTTAGATTGGGCAAAGCAAAATGAAGGCAATGAATTACGTTTGAATATCGAGAAGATAATAAAACGTTGTACTAGATATCATAAATCACGAAGATTTCGATCCATTCAACAAGTAGGCAGCTTGTTATCCAAGTTATATCAAAAAATAAGCAACGGACCGAGGAAAGAATTAGATTTTGTGGTCGCTGGGACGCAAAGTCGTATCGGTACTACACATTTGGCGTTACTATTTAGTGCTTATTTAAAGCACGTACACGGTAGTTGTTTGTACATAGAGAAGAATGAGTCAGGTAATGCTGCTTTGCTGATTCAAGGGAATTTAAAACTAGGAGATGCAGGTTTTTATGAATATGAGCAGATTCCAATTATGCTTGCTGTCAATGATCTAGTAGATCAGACCAGAGGTCAAGAGTTTGCTTGCACAGTTACTGATTATGGAGTTTTAACTCAACAAAATGTTCAAGAGTTTATGAGCTTTAAGAACCGTATTCTTGTGTTCGGTAGTAAAGCGTATGAACAGCAGTTTACAAAGAGTTGCTTAAGATTATTACCCACATCTACTGACACTTACTATTTGGGTAATTTTATGTCCAAGAAGGAGTTTAAAGCAATAAAATCAATTCTTGATAGTAAGCGTGTGTATCGTTTGCCTTATGAAGCAAGTATGAAACTATCAAAGGAAAGTGAGCTGCTATCTGTATTTTTTAGGATAGAACGAGGAGTTTAGGATGAAATTTAAACAAGATTGGCCTTATACCAAGGGACGTACATTCCCTCTGAAGATTGGAGTTTTTAGCTTACATCCACATGCTGGAGCAACCTTTGTTTCTGTCTTGCTAGCAGAGTATTTGGCGAATGTGATCGGTTATAAAACAGCAGTACTTGAAAATAGCTCACGTGGAGATCTTCTTAGCTTACAAACTCAGACTAAGGTAATATATGAGGATGGGGTATTTAAGTTAAATAAGATTATTTATCAATGCTATAACCCGTGTCAAAGGGGGAACTCCTATCTTTTACATGATATCGACTGCTATATAAGTGATCTTGGAAGTAGCTACGCTAGAGCACGGGAACATATCCTAGACTGTGACCTGACTTTTTTACTATTTACGATGACGCCCTGGTATTGCAACTTGGCAAGCTTAGTAGAAAAACTTAAGAAAGATTATGGGGAGAAAGCAAAACACTGTCTGATAGGGAACTTGATTCTTAGTGATCAAAAGAAACAGCTATACCGGCAACTGCACTGTAGGTTTCTTGATTTTGAGTCAAATATGTTTTCGCCTTCTCCAAATGCAGTACAACTCTTCCATCAAGTACTATGGAGCAATTAACAGTAGCTAAGAAGGTATCAGGTATACAAGGAACGAAAGATTAGATTATCCTAGCTTTAGGTTACTATAATAAAAATAGTGATGTTAGAAAGCAGGTAATTATGTATATTTTTCTAATGTAAGAGTAATAATTGCATCATATGGTCAAATTCAATATGGTTTAAGTATGCATATCACAAATCTTCTTATCCATCCTATCTAAGCCAATGATGATATAGACCCTCCTTTTCGCGTTTCTTGTTGTCAGGCTATGCTCTCAACCGGTATTGCTTACAGCAAATGAGAAGGAGGGTCTTAATATTTGTCGATTTAGGGATG
Organism: Bacillota bacterium; assembly: GCA_023428885.1. GTDB lineage: Bacteria > Bacillota > Clostridia > Lachnospirales > Lachnospiraceae > Lachnoclostridium. The sequence continues at coordinate 6,614 of JAEYWQ010000257.1, read as the reverse complement.
ACGTTCAGGAAAAATAATGATATAATAAGGTTAATTGTTCAAAGCCTTGAGAATCACGAGATGGATTCGAGTGTTTAGTGCCAGAACGAATGGTATCGTTCTGTGTGTATTACCATCGATTGATGGTTTTAACTTAGATTAGAGAAAATGAAAAGTGAGGGTATGTATGGATAAGAATGCCAAAATTGGTATTATTGGTGGAGCAGTGGCACTTTTAATTATAATAATTGTAGCTGCCTCGACAATTATTGCTAAGTTAACTCCTAGTAAAGAAGTCATGGAATTATCCAATTATTATCAAGTTCCGAAAGGTGAAGCTTTGGTGATTTTGGATGATATAAAATATGCAAAGTATGCTAAGATTATAGATGGCGTTTATTATATGGATTTAGAAACAATCACATCAAAGTTTAATGAACGTTTTTACTTTGATTCCAATGAAAATGTTTTAATCTTAACTACTCCAACAGAAATTATCAAAGCAGAGGTTGGCAGTTCAGAGTACTTAATTAATAAGAATAAAGAATCTAATGCATATACGATAGTGAAAAGGGATGTTGATGAAATCTATGTAGCACTTGATTTTGTAGCTCGTTATTCAGATATGAATGTTTCTACTTATCAAAATCCTGATCGAATTATGATCCAATCTATCTGGCGTGATTATCAATTCGCGACAGTAAAGGCCGCTACGCAGATCCGTACTAAGGCTTCTATTAAGTCTGAAATATTAAAAGAGATGAGTAAAGGCGAGGAAGTTATGATCATCAATAACGGTGGAGATTTATCGGATGGGTTTATCACTGTGATGAGTAATGATGGAGTTCGTGGTTATATTCAAAAGAAGGCAATTAGTCAGGTATTCGATAAGACAATTAGCTCTACCTATAAAGCACCAGAATACACTAGTATAAAGAAGGATTATACTGTTAACCTTGTATGGCATCAAGTTACAAATCAAGAGGCTAACAATAACTTAACTTCACTCTTAGAGCGAACAAAAGGGGTTACTACCATATCACCTACATGGTTTCGCGTGAACTCTGAAGAGGGAACAGTATCCTCTCTTGCAAGTGAAAGTTATGTAACAAGTGCTCACAGTATGAATCTTGAAGTATGGGGACTGATTGACAATTTTGATGTTAATGTAGACACCCATAAGGTATTATCAAAGACCTCTAGCCGTGAGAAGCTAATTAATGAGATTATCGCTCAGGCTATCAAGTATAATTTAGATGGTATTAATATCGATTTTGAAAATTTAAAATTAGAAACTGGACCTCATTACATTCAGTTTTTACGTGAGTTGTCTGTCAAGTGCCGTAGTAACCAAATAATCTTATCTGCAGATAGCTATGTTCCTGCTTCTTATAACAAGTTTTATGATTATGAGGAACAGGGCATTATCCTTGATTATGTGATCATTATGGGGTATGATGAACATCATAGTAACTCAGAAGAAGCTGGGTCTGTTTCTTCTCTGGGATATTTTGAAGGAGCAATCAACTCAACCTTAGCCATGGTTCCAAAGGATAAGCTTATTATGGGAATACCTTTCTATACAAGATTGTGGAAGGAATTTACTGAGCTCGGAGAGTTCAAATTATCCAGCGAAGCGCTTGGTATGTCGGAGATGAGTAAGGTACTTGAAGCGAATGGGGTAACACCTATTTGGAATGAAGAAGTTGGCCAATATTATGCAGAATATCAAAAGGGTGATGCTACCTATAAAGTTTGGTTAGAAGAAAGTGAATCCATTGATGCTAAGATGAAACGAATTTATGATTCTAAGTTAGCAGGGGTTGCAAGTTGGCGTTTGGGTTTTGAAACAACTAATATTTGGGACATTATTTTAAAATATGTGAATTAGCCAAGTCCCATTCTCATAAGATATAGGTAAAGACGACTTTGGATGCCTATATGAAACGGAAATATTTTAATATTATCTTTGCATGTTTAGTTCTGATGTCAATACTATTACTATCGGATAAGAGTGTTGCAGTAATGAAGCGGGTGTTATGGCCTACTGAGACGAGCAGTAAGAAGGTTATATTGATTGATCCTGGACATGGAGGAAATGATCCCGGGAAAGTAGGGGTAAATGGGGCTAAAGAAAAGGATATCAATTTAACAATTGCTCTAATATTAAGAGATCTGTTAGAAAAAGATGGTTATGAGGTAGTAATGACTAGAGATACTGACACTGGTCTATACGAAGAAACAGATTCTAACAAGAAAAATGCAGATATGCGTAAGAGAGTAAAGTTGATTGAGGATACGAATCCTACCATAGCAGTTAGTATTCATCAAAATAGTTTCTCGCAGGAATCAAGTCATGGCGCTCAAGTTTTTTATTATGAAACTTCCGTTGAAGGAAAGAAGTTTGCTACCGTAATGCAAGAAACGATTAAAGATGTGATTGCAGATGGTAATCATCGTAAGGAGAAAGCAAATACAGCTTACTACATGTTAAAGAAGAGTAAGTGTCCCCTTATTATTGTTGAATGTGGCTTCCTATCGAATTACAAAGAGGCAGAGTTATTAATTACGCAAGATTATCAGACGAAGATGGCTGAGGCAATCCGAAAAGGAATACTCAAATATCTATCATTAGAAGAAGGTAAGAGTGAAAGCGAATAAAATAGTGAATACAATAATACAACGTATTAGTCAAGAAGAAGTGAATACAAAAGATTTGACACAGGCAATTGAGTTTCTAAGAAGTGGTGAGCTGGTGGCATTTCCAACAGAGACCGTATATGGTCTCGGGGGAGATGCCTTGGATGAAACCGCATCAAAACGTATCTATGAGGCGAAAGGCAGGCCATCTGACAATCCTTTGATTGTTCATATTGCATCCGTAGATGCATTGCAAATTCTTGCAAAAAATGTTCCGGAAGATGCATACAAATTAGCGAAGGCCTTTTGGCCAGGACCATTGACCATGATATTAAAGAAAAGTGATATCGTTCCTTACTCAACAACGGGTGGCCTTGATACCATAGCGATTCGTATGCCATCTCATCCAGTAGCGAGACGTTTGATTGAAGAATCCAAGGTTTATATAGCAGCACCTAGCGCTAATGTTTCTGGACGTCCAAGCCCGACCTGTGCGGATCATGTCATTGAGGATATGAATGGCAGAATTGCTATGATTATTGATGGTGGTAGTGCTCAGATTGGTCTGGAATCTACGATTGTTGATCTAGTGAATGATAAACCTATCATTCTACGCCCAGGTTATATTACCAAACAAAAGCTTGAAGAGGTTTTAGTACAAGTGGAGTATGACCCTGCAGTGATTGCAAGAGAAAAAAGTGAGATCAGAGTAGCTAAGGCACCTGGTATGAAATATCGTCATTATGCACCGAAGGGTGAATTATCTATTTTTGAAGGACCGAGCGATAAGGTGGTAGCCAGTATACGGGAACTTGCTACTCAAAAACTATCGATGAATCAAACGGTAGGAATTATTGCTACGGATGAGACAAGCAATGAATATAAGGAAGGCATCGTCAAGAGCATAGGATCTCGAATGGATGAGGAAGCAATTGCGGCTCATTTGTTTGGAATTCTGCGTGAGTTTGACAGTTTAGGGGTATCCTATATCTATTCGGAAAGTTTTGATGATAATTCATTGAGTCAGGCTATTATGAATCGTCTTCTTAAGGCGGCAGGATATCAAGTGATTCGATGTGATTAAGAAGGTGGGGATGTAGTGTGCAGAATTTTAAGTATGAACGGGTAATCTTTATATGTACTGAAAATACAAGTCGAAGTCAAATCGCGGAATCCTTGTTTCACAACATGTCCAATAGCGAGGGTATCGAATGTATGTCCAGAGGATTAATTGTGTTGTTTCCGGAACCGGTCAATCCAAAGGCGGAGCAAGTATTACAGATTCATGGCTTAGAGATGGTGGGTCATACAAGCAAGCAATTCCGTAGCCATGAGGCGGATGAGAATACCTTAGTACTAACAATGACAGAACAACAGAAAAAGAAAGTTATTGAGGACTTTTTTGTCACTCATAACATTTTTACAATAAAAGAATTTGTTGGTGAATTTGGAGATGTGATGGATCCCTATGGAGGGACTATGTTGCAATACGAGGAGTGTTATGATGAATTAGCGCGACTAGTAAAGAAAACAGTATATCAGATTCAAAAGATAGAATCATAGGAATAATTAAAAGAAATAATTAAAGAAATAATTAAAAGAAAAATAATTACAAAGAACAGTAATTAAAAGAAAAATAATTACAAAGAAAAATAGATATAAAGTTTAAAATAAAACAAAATTACGGAGGATTTTATGATAGCTTTAGGATGTGATCATGGTGGTTATGATCTGATGCAGGAAGTAATGAAACATTTAGAGGATAGAAAGATTCAGTACAAGTATTTTGGAACTGCAGAAAATGTGTCTTGTGACTATCCGATCTATGCGAAGAAAGTTGCGGACGCTGTTGTTAATAAGGAATGTGAATTAGGTATCTTAATTTGTGGAACAGGCATTGGAATTTCCATTGCTGCAAATAAGGTGAAAGGTATACGTGCGGCACTTTGTCACGATGTGTTTAGTGCTGAGGCAACGAAACAACACAACAATGCTAACATTTTAGCGATGGGAGGTCGCGTTGTTGGCCCTGGTCTTGCGCTCAAAATTGTTGATACATTTATTGACACACCATTTTCCAATGATGAGCGTCATAAGAGACGTATTTCTTTGATAGAAGATTAACAATGAAGCTATTATGTCGAAAGTTTTGTATAAATAACTAATTTTATCAGTTATTGCACAAATTAATCACATAATGGCTTTTGTTTTTTTTTCATAAATGGTATAATTAGAACATTACACCTAATATTAGCCAATGTGGAGCAAAAAGAGTATGGAAAAGAAGGTATTCAAAGCGTTTGTGATGATAAGTCAGATTGGGATTACTATGTTAGTACCAATATTCTTATGTCTTTATCTTGGAATAAAGTTAGATGAGTGGTTAGACACTAATTTCATTACGGTCATTGGTATTTGCCTTGGTATTATGGCAGCTTTTCGTAATGTTTATATCATAACTAAGCAGTTTTATGCCAAAGATAAAGCAAAGGAAGATGAAAAACTTAAGTACTTTGAGTCTCTAAAACACAAACAGGATGAAACTTCGACCAAAGATTAGGATGTTAAACCTAGAATCTATTAAGGAGTAGTGAAGGATATGAATGAAGGAAAACAAACTTTTAGAGATCTTTTGGTTGGTATTGTTCTCTTTGGATTATTATTTGTATTGATTGGTATCATTTGGCCAAGTTCTAAACTAGAATATTATTTAGGTCTTGCAATAGGTTTATGTGTAGCAGTAGCCATGATCTATGATATTTATTTATCTCTACAGAAGGGCTTATCGATGGAAGGAGAACGAGCAAATAATTACTTTCGTAAGAAAGTGATAGTTCGAATAGGTTTTATCCTGGTTATCTTATTGGTTGCTCTTTTTGTTGATAACATACAACTTATAAGTGTAGTGTTTGGGATATTGACATTGAAGTTTGCGGCTTATATTCAGCCGTTAACCCATAAATTTTTTAAAAATAGATAAAGGAAGGTGAGAGAGTGGGAATAGGAAGCATTTTGCTTTCTTCAAGTGTATCAACTGCAGAGGTAGCAGCTAAAGCCACAGATGAAGTAAACTTTGGTATCGATGGTTTATACCAGTATACTTTATTTGGACAAAAGGTTTGGCTAACAACGACTCATATCGGATTATTATTGGTGATTGTGCTTTTAATCGGATTTGCTATCATTGCTAATCGTGTGATTAAACATGCAGACCCTTATAAGAAGCCTGGTAAGTTTTTGAATATGATCGAATTGGCTGTAGAGACAGTTGATAAGTTGACGAGAACGAGTATGGGTGAAAAACACGGATATAAGTTTTCTAATTATATCGGAACGCTGTTTGCCTTCATCTTGTTTGCCAACATCTCTGGTTTAGTTGGATTAAGATCACCAACAGCGGATTATGGTGTTACGCTAGCGCTGGCTTTGATGACGTTTGTATTGATTCACTACAATGGCTTTAAGTATCAGAAAGCATCGCATGTAACGAATTTATTCAAACCAATTTTTCTATCACCAATTAACATTATTGGTGAATTTGCTACACCACTATCTATGTCCCTACGTTTATTCGGTAATGTTTTGTCGGGTACAGTAATGCTTGGATTGGTGTACGGTTTATTACCAAAAGCCATTTTGCTTGTTTGGCCAGCTGCATTGCACTTTTACTTTGATATTTTCTCTGGTGCAATTCAGACTTATGTATTTTGCATGCTGACGATGGTATTCATCTCGAATCAGTTTGATGAAGCCTAAGAATTGAAGAAACTAAAAACATATATAAATTAAGGAGGATTTTTTTATGATTTCAAATGAAGCTTTTGTATTAGGGTGTTCTGCAATTGGTGCAGGTTTAGCTATGATCGCAGGTATTGGACCTGGTATTGGACAGGGTATTGCAGCAGGTCATGGTGCAGCAGCAGTAGGTCGTAACCCAGGAGCAAAGGGTAACATTACATCTACCATGCTTTTAGGACAAGCGGTAGCCGAGACAA
>JAEYWQ010000244.1 GCA_023428885.1 Bacillota bacterium | reverse complement strand
GTGCATTGATAATTCCAAGCCCTGCGGTCTCATTTAAATAGATCTGATTTTTTGTAAACTTAGGCCCACCCTCATATGGGTCTTCTTTACATAGAGAAGGACCATCCAAATCTGCCATGGTAATGTTAGCTTTTGCTCCTGCTAAATGGGCTGCTGCACTTACGCTAATCTTACTCTCTAACATACAGCCAATCATACATTCCACTCCATAGATGCCTGCAATATCACAGATTTTTAATGCATTATGGATACCACCTGTTTTCATTAGCTTAATATTAATTAGATCTGCTGCTCGGCCTTTAATGATATTAATAGCATCCTCAGCACTGAATACGCTTTCATCAGCTAGGATCTTTGTATTCACATTCTGAGTTACATACTGCATAGCTGCAAAGTCATGGGCATTCACTGGTTGTTCTACAAGTTCAATATCAAGTCCTAAGTCCTCCATGGCACGAATGATACGAACCGATTGTTTTGCATCCCAACCCTGGTTGGCATCCACACGGAGAATAATGTCTTTTCCCAAAGCTTCACGTATCTTAGCAATTCTTTCTACATCTAGTAAACCTTCTTTACCAACCTTAACTTTTAAGATACGAAAGCCCTCAGCTACAGCATCTAAACTATCCTTCACCATCTCTTTTGTGGAATTTACGGATATGGTAATATCTGTTTCAATTGTGTTTCTGTATGCCCCCAAAACCCGATATAAAGGACGGTTTAAACTCTTGGCATATAAATCATAGATTGCCATATCAACTGCTGCCTTTGCAGATGTGTTTTTTATAATACAATTATCTAACTTCTGGAAGATTTCTTCTAGACTGTCGATTGGCATACCAATCAAATTAGGTCGTATAAAGTCCATAATTGCCGTGGAAATGGAGCCCTTCGTGTCCCCAGTAATGACAGCTGTGGGTGGTGCTTCTCCAAATCCCACCATTCCTTCCTCAGTTTCAATCTTCACAATAATATCTTCTACATTAGTAACCGTACGAAGTGCCGTCTTAAATGGTCTTACTAACGGAATATGTACTTCTCCAATTTGAATATCCTTGATTCTCATATGACCCTCCTTCGTTCGAACTAAGCATGTAAGTATCTTGAAAAATTGTATGTATTATAGCAATTGCCTTTTTAATTTATAGCAGATTCACAAAAATTCCCTATAAAACAAAATAAAGACATAGTCTATTGACTACGTCCTTGTAATGACACAATTATACGTTCTGCTCCAGTACTTGTCAATAACTCAATTATATATTTCTCATGAAGTTTTTTCAATCCTACATAAACTTTTCTTGCATTCTTCTTTTTTATAAATGTATAATTTAAAGTAATATAATACCACAGAAAGGTAGGATAAAATGAGAAAAGTCTCTAAAAACAATACACAAAAAGATGATTTAGTAAAAAAACTACAAGCTCTCCCAAAAGTTTCACTCGGCTTTTTCCCGACTCCGTTACATAAGCTTGAGAATATCTCAAGGGATTTAGGTGTAAACCTCTTTATCAAACGAGATGATTTTTCTGGTCGTAATCTATTCGGTGGCAATAAAGTCAGAAAATTAGAATACCTTCTTGGAAATGCTAAGCAGTTAGGCTGTGAATATGTTTTCACCTATGGGGCAACCCAAAGCAATCATGCCATGCAAACGGTTACCGCTTGCCGTGCCATCGGTTTAAAACCGATCATATATCTGCTAGCCCTAGTAGCTGTAGACGAGGATGATTTACGTTCCAATCTTCTGCTTGATCATATATTCGATGCCGAAATCCATATCATAACTCCATTGAATGGAGAATCGGAAGAAGATGCAGAAGAACGCTCCTTTCAATTAGCAAAGCTAAGGCAAGAAGAATTAGAAGCAGCAGGTCATAAATGCTATGATGTTCCCATGGGTGGAGCGAGCTTTCTTGGTTCCACTGCTTTTATCGAAGGTTTTATTGAAATGACAGAGCAAATGGCTTCTTACAATCTTCACGCTGATTATTTATTCCATGCCACAGGAACCGGAGGTACCTTAGCAGGTCTGGTTGCTGCCAAGAAAGCAATCAATGAAACGACGAAGATTATCTCTATTAATGTTAGTTCTAAGGATGACAGTTATCTTAAGAAAGTCGCTGACTTAGCGAATGAGGCGTTAGAACATCTTGGATTATCTTCTCGTGTCGATGCATTTACTGACTTATGTACGGATTTAAACTATTATGCTCCTGGTTATGAACAACCAAATCAAGCTTCTACTGATGCCATCAAATATCTTGCCAAAATGGAAGGCCTCTTAATCGACCCTGTCTATACCGGTAAGGCATTTGCAGGTCTTATAGATTACATACGTTCTGGTAAGATAGCAAGTAATAGTAATGTTGTATTCTGGCATACTGGTGGAGCAACAGCAATATTTGCAGAAAAAGAGATTTTGGGTAAGATATGATAGGTTTTTCAATACGGGGTATAGATTGCTATGTGTTCTCTATATCCCGTATTGTTTTGATAATATTACCATTTACTGATACAATGGAAGATAAGTCTTTATTCTATATTAAATCATTGCTTAGAATAGTCTTTTAGGGAAAGATTTAAGTCTACATTACCTTCAATTCCAGGAATCTTTCCTTCGCTTGAATATTGTAACATATCAAATTGATATGGGAAGGACAGATCTTTACCATAATAAGCAAACCATAAATCAAAATCAACTAATTGTTCCAGATCAATCCCCATAATCATCCACTTGGTATTGGCATAGATCATAGGCTGATAGCCAGCTAGTTTTACGGTTTCACAGAATACCTTGGCAATATTGGTACGTTCTTGTCTTGTTAGATTGTTTGCTCTTGCATCATAAGTATTCACATGTTCGGTATCGATAATTACAGGATAGGTAATCTGATAATTCTTAATATGATCCAGTACAAATTGAGCTTCTTCTCTCGCTTCCTTTGGGTCAATGGCTTGGGAGAAAAAGTAGATACCAACTGGCATTCCTGCTTTAAGTGCATCCTTGATGTTCTCTTCAAACATAGGATCTATTTCAAGAGTACCCTCATTCATAC
>JAEYWQ010000243.1 GCA_023428885.1 Bacillota bacterium | reverse complement strand
GTCATGAGAGACCAAGATCAAAGCCAAATCAAACTCTTTTTTCAAGCGATCAATGTTACGATAGAATAACTCCATACCATTGCGATCAATCCCCGATACAGGCTCATCTAGCAGTAACAAATTGGGTGTTGGTGTACAAGCGATGGAAAGCAAGACTCTCTGCAGCTCTCCCCCGGATAAATCGCACACTCTTTTATCAATCAGTTCCTGGGCTTCAAACATCTCTAAATGTTTCTTAATCTCTTGATATAGTTTCTTGCTTTGCTTAAAAAACACAGGACGATTGCTTATAAAGCTTGCAAACATATCATAAACACTTGTCGGTGTATTCTTCTCAACATTTAAATGTTGAGGAACATAGCCAATCCGTAAGCTTGAAAACAAGTCTTGTTTTATATCACGGAACTCAATGGTCCCCTCATGCTTTATCTCACCAATCATAGCTTTAATTAAGGTACTCTTACCAGCACCATTACGTCCTATGATAACGGTTAATTTCCCACAATGAACATGTAAATTAATGTGTTCGATAATCTTCGTCTTACCAATCGTCACACCAATATCCTTCATTCTAATACAATGCAAGCCACAAGCTCCACCAGCATCACAGGAGCTATGTTTTATGACCGTTGCAGACTTAGTCTGAGGAGCTTTTACAGGAATTCTCTTATCAGATATTTTAACTTTCAAAGCTCTCTTATCAGAAGCCTTCTTTTCAGATGCTTCCCTTTTAGGTGCTTCCCTTTTAGGTGCTTTCTCTTCAGACGCTTCCTTTTCAGCTGTGTTCTCTCTAGATTTTAACTGGGACAATTTATTATCCTCCATATACTTCACTATCTAAATATGAATAGCTCTAATACGCATAATATTTATTTTACTTATCATAGTTTAGTACTGTTTTTAACATTTCAAGGTTTGCTCTCATTCCATTTAGGTAAGAATCTTTATCATCTTCCCCTGTTACCAAGGAATCCATAACATAAACCTTGGCCGATGTTTCTGCCGCTATTTGATCTGCAATCTTAGTACTATATTGCTCCTCTGTAAATAGATATTGAATCCCATGCAGATTGACCTCTTCAATCACTTCACTAATCTCCCCTGCACTTAGTGCAGTTTCAGAATCGATTTCCACAGCATGAACCACTTCCATACCCAATTGCTGCGCTAGATAGGCAAAGGCATCATGGAAAATAACGATTTCTTTCCCTTTTGCAAGGTCTGCAATCTCATCAAACTCCATTTTCAAAGCTTCAATTTTATCACTATATTGCTTTAAATTCTCCTGGTAAATCGATGCATGAGCTTGGTCATACTCACTTAAATATGTTGCAATTGTAGCAAGCTGCTTCTGATAAAGATCCATGTTCATCCATACATGTCCATTGATAGCGCTGTGTATATGATCCTCATGCCCATCTTCATCTTCATGGAAATGAGCATCCTCATGTGAATGCACTTCTTCACTTGAATGCACTTCTTCAATTTCATGGGAATGCGTAGTTCCTTCTAAGAATTCAAAACCTTCACTTGCTGTGATCACTTTCAATTCTGGTTGATCAGCAAGAACATCTTCCATAAATAATTCAAGCTCCCCACCATTGATGATGGCAATGTCTGCACCCACTAGTTCACGCATGTCCTTCGTAGTAAGCTGATAATCATGTACACAGCCTACCTGATTCTCAGTAAGGTTAATTACTGTAACCCCATCAACGCCTTCTACTAAATTCAAGGTCGCAATATACATTGGATAAAAAGAGGTCACTATCACTAGCTCCTCTTTTGCTATACCTTCCGATGTACCTTGCTTTATTTCTTTTTGTAATTCTTTATTTAATTCTTTCGGATTTCTGTTCCACTTAATAATGCCATAACTCAATAAAGAAAGAATTAACATGACACTAAGTAAGTATCCTAATTTACGTTTCATTTCATACCTCAGACTAAGATCGTCTAACTTTCTAATGTTGCTATTTTCAGTAACATGTAACACTATAACCTATATCAAGGTTAATGTCACCGTTCTTATTGTAATAAATTATCATTGTCATAAATTGACATTGTTCTTATTTTACTTTTGCATAAGTATAGGTGTCCACAATTTGTTGAACAAAAGGACGGATATCATCTGCTTCTTCTCTGACCAGCTTATTTAATTGGTCTAACTGCTGCAAGAATTTCTCCTCGTCTAATGCGATCGGCTTACCGATGTGAATGAGTGAATTGGCAGTATCTTGCATTCCCTCCTCCTTCATAAGAAGCTCTTCATATAGCTTTTCACCAGGACGGAGGCCGGTAAAGGTAACAGCAATCTCTTCATTTGGAATGAAACCAGATAATCGTATTAGATTATTGGCTAAATCTAGGATTTTAACCGGTTCCCCCATTTCAAGAATAAAAATTTCTCCCCCTTTAGCATACGCACCTGCTTGAAGCACTAGGGAAACTGCCTCCGGTATTGTCATAAAATATCGAATAATATCAGGATGGGTTACTGTAACAGGCCCACCTGCTTCAATTTGCTTCTTAAACAATGGAATTACACTTCCATTACTTCCAAGAACATTACCAAAACGAACCGCTACAAACTCAGTATTCGAACGTCCATTAAAGGTCTGAACAATCATCTCACACATACGCTTGGATGCCCCCATAATATTGGTAGGATTCACAGCCTTATCTGAGGATATCAGTACAAACTTGTCCACTCCGTGCCGATCTGCAGCGATAACAGTCTTTAGGGTACCAAAGACATTGTTCTTTATCGCCTCGTTTGGACTATCCTCCATCAACGGTACGTGCTTATGTGCTGCTGCATGATATACAATGTTTGGTCTATAAGTTTCCATAATCTTATTGATTCTCTTTGTGTTACGAACTGACGCAACTAAAGCCACCAAATTAAGATCCGGATACTTTTTCTGAAGCTCTAACTGAATATCATACAAATTATTCTCATAGATGTCCACAATAATCAATTGTTTTGGTTGATGGGCAGCTAATTGACGACATAATTCGCTTCCTATGGAACCACCACCACCAGTTACTAACACAACCTTATCAGTCACGTAACCCATAATGGATTCAATATCTACCTTAATAGGATCACGACCTAAGAGATCCTCTACTTCTACATTACGAAGTTGGGCAGTGCTCACTTCACCATTCATCAACTGATAGATACCAGGAAGTTTTTTTAGCTTACAGCCTGTCTCCTTACATATGTTAGCGATCTCACTAATAGCTTTCTGAGAGGCAGAAGGCATTGCAATAATAATCTCTGTTATTCCAAACTTCTCAGCATTCAATAAGATAGTTTCTCTATTACCTACGACTTTAATACCATGAATATAGCGGCCGATCTTATCTGGATCATCATCAATGATACATTTTACTGATTTGCTTACATGATGACTAGTTATGATTTCCTTGATGATAACATTCGCAGCTTCGCCTGCACCGATTACCATAACATTTTCTTCAGAAGCTCCTTCTCTACGTCTCCTAAGACTGAGACGAATTGCGCGGTAAGAAAAGCGAGTTCCCACAGTAAAGGCGATTAAGAAACCGCAATATAGGAAGTAATAACTTCTTGGCACTGGTAAACTTAAGACATTAAGCAATATAGTTTGAATGATTGAAACTACAATACTTGCAATAATAATATTCTCTAGCTCAATAACACTAATAAATTTCCATATACTATGATACAGATGAAAGCATAAGAAGACTATTATAACTGTTATGATATTAATAGGTAGATAGGTCCATACGCTATCAAGAAATTGTGGTATTACATTATCAATATTTAAATCAAAACGAATTAGCAAGGCCATAAAACTGGCAAAAATCGCACCTAAAATATCAAGAATAATTAAAAAAATACGACGTATCATTATTTTATTGTCCATTATGTATTTTGTCATAGGAAGCTCCATTGTTTCTCAATAATGTTCATTAGAATCAACTCAGTATAACATAAAATCACTTCTTTATCAATGTTACAGAAAAAAGAAGTACATAATGCTATTTTTCAGTTACAAACTGTTTCAATCTTGCTATGAGAGCGAAATAGTGTATAATAGTTATATGTTTAAAGCTAATCAAAAGGAGAATTTTATGTCGAGTAAAATTAAAAGCACAAAAAAGAATGTTGTTGTAGAACGTTCCATAGCCGAATCAATACTATTGCTTTTTCCGATTCTTTTAATTGTAATAGTCCTTCCCCTAATTGTTAAAATGAAAACTTATGACCCAAATCTTGCAGCCTATGATTGGTTTGCTGATCAACACGCAGCTTACGACTTTTTCTTATACTATAAACAATGGTTTTTTGTTGGAGTCTGCGGTCTTATTGTCTTAATTATAGCCATTCGTGCATTTATTGATAAAAAGACGTTAAAATTTAACAAAACATTTATACCTTTATTTCTGTATGCCTTACTTGCTCTTCTATCAACTTTATTCTCAAAATATCGTTCCTTTGGTTTTTCAGGGTCATTTGAGCAATTTGAGAATGTTATTTGCTTAATTGGATATGTATTAGTAGCTTATTATACATACCTAGTAATCCAATCAGAAGCCGAGTTGAAATTAGTTATTAATGCTGTTGCTATTGGAGCACTATGTATAGGTATCATCGGAACATTCCAAGCATTTGGTCTAGATTTCTTTAATTCACAGTTTGGCCGAGAACTAATAACAGCACGTGGAATTGACCCTAGCTCACTAAATATGACATTTGAAGAAGGTAGAGTTTATGCAACTCTATATAATCCTAACTATGTTGGTGTGTACACTACAATTATGATTCCACTATTCACCATAATGCTATTCTTTTCTAAGCATATAAGTGAGTATGTATTATACTCATTAGTTGTAATCACTTCCGCAATTAGTATGTTTGGTTCCCAATCCAAAGCAGGTATCATCTGTATTGGCGTTGCTTTTATTGTTGCATTATTCTTTTTAAGAAAAGTATTATTAAAGAAAAAAGCTTTAGCATTAGCAGTTGTTGCAATCTTAGGTCTTGGCTTCTTTATGATCAATTTTCTTAATAACAATGCCTATATTAATGCTATTATTAATGCTTTTGATAGTATCTCTACACCACCTAATTTAACCGGAATCACTACTACCGATGATTATATCTCTATTGAATACTCAAATAACACATTATATGCTAAAATATCAGAAGATGGAGATTTAATTCTATATGATGAAAATGATTCTGTAGTAGGATATAATACTGTGGCAAGTGAAGCAGATGGCTCGGTCATGCAAATTAATGATGAACGCTTCTATCAAATTGTACCGATAGTTTATTATAATAATATTGATGATGTATCTTTCTACATTGATGGTTACTATTTTACTTTTAGCACTAAGATTAAGGAAGGAACTTATCTATATTATAATCGTTATGGTAAATACTCTCCAATTATTACTGTAGATAGTGGCCTCTTTAAGGGTCATGAACGATTTGCATCTAATCGTGGATTTATATGGGGTCGTACAATACCTCTACTGAAAGATAATATTATCCTTGGTTCTGGAGCAGACTCTTTTATTCATGCCTTTCCACAATATGATTATGTAAATTATATTAATTATGGATACCCAGCAGAAATCATATCAAAACCTCACAATTTATTTTTTCAAGTAGGTGTTCAAACTGGAGTCTTTTCATTGATATGTATGCTTGTATTTTTGGTGATTTATATATTACAAAGTTGTAAAGTATATTATAATAATAATTTTTCAAGTACGTCAGCTCAAATAGGTCTTTCAATATTTATTGCTGTCATTGGTTTTCTAATTAGTGCTATATCAAATGATTCTAGCATCTCTGTATCTCCAGTCTTCTGGGTTCTATTAGGGACTGGATTTGTTGCTAATTTGCTTACCAAACAACAGTAGATAAATAATTAGGAACCACCTGTAGCGACCCCTTATGATGAGACAAGGGGTCACTACAGGTGGTTTGATTTTTCACAAGTAAAGTTGTTAGCATAAATATTATTAGTTGTAATTAATATTCAATTTTTAGTATATAATAATTTTCTTCACTGTCTACTATACTTACACGTTTGGTATCTATATAATCTTTAAGTTCATTTTCCGTCGTAATAACGTAACTTGCATTATATGGATTGTCAACAGTAAACTAGACAACTTTTTTAAGGGTAATCATCCGGTACTCTCGAGGGGTTAAATAACCTAGTGATGAATGAATCCGGTGATTATTAAACCAATTCACATAGTCAGCCAACTT
>JAEYWQ010000239.1 GCA_023428885.1 Bacillota bacterium | reverse complement strand
AAGTTGGCTGACTATGTGAATTGGTTTAATAATCACCGGATTCATTCATCACTAGGTTATTTAACCCCTCGAGAGTACCGGATGATTACCCTTAAAAAAGTTGTCTAGTTTACTGTTGACAATCCATCATGATCTTTTATATATATAGGTGCATTTTTATAGATTGTAAAATGATTTATAAATTTATAAATATCTATATGTTCATCCTGATAATGAAATAATAAATCATTACGCTCTCTAATTAAAACATTAAAATCCCCAACTATTTTTTTTTCTATCATTATACCTCCGTAATTACTAAATGCATATATGCAAGTTCATATAAACTAAGTGTGGTTTACACTGGGACATTAATTATCTCTTTATTATTTCATCATCTGGAATGGTAAGATATACTCATGGCTTGGTAAATTGGCAAAACTTATTAATATTTTGTAAAACATTGGCTACATATGTCATCATCATGGTTTAATTCACAACTAATGACCTTCTTTCTAAATGCACAATACTCATCAGACATAAAAATACTGATTAGTGAATTCTCATATATATTCCCAAAATTCAATTCATTAGGATCAACTATTTTACAACAAGGTGTAACGAATCCATCTACTGAAATAAAACTTGAGTTAATAACTGAGTAGCATATTTTGTCTACTGAGTATGTACTATGTAATATTTCAAACTCTAAATTATAAAATCTTGCTAACTTACTAGCTGTTTCAATAAGTTCCTTAATGTTTTCTTCATATAAGTTAACTGAGTTATGCTGAATATTCTCTAAATTATTCAGTTCTTTTTTATACATAATTTTAGTTTGAATTTTAACACCATCAAGTCCTAAACTATGAGCTAGTTCTACAATTTCAACAATCTCGTTAAAATTTTCATTATTAGCTAACATCCAAAAATTTACTAAAGGATATTTTTTTCGTCCTCTTATAGATATTAATTGTCTTATATTGTCCATTAGTTGATCATAATCTAAATTAATTCTAAGTTTTTCAACAGTTTCTTTTTTAGCCCCATCCAAACTAATCCTCAATTCAAATAAACCCGAATTGATAATTTTATTGGCTCTCTCATTATTTAACATTACACCATTTGTATAAGTTCGCATGATAATGGAATTTTTTGTTCCAAATTCTATCATATCAAAAAAACTCTCGTTTAATAATGGTTCGCCTTGACCCTGCAGATTAATTTCCAATATATGAGGATTATCTAAAACAATTTTTGTAAAAGTCTCAAATGTCATATCAGGTAGTTTTTTTCTCTCCCATATGGGAACTTGACAATATTTACAATTTAAAAAACATCTGGATGTTGGTTCAATATTAATTCTGTAAGGAACTAATCTATATTCATCAATTTTATCGTACACTTGAAAATTATTTACAAAATTCAACAAAAAATAGTTTTCAATTACTTGCTTATTTTTTTGTTTCAAATTATTTTCTAAAAGTTGTTTAAAAGTCTCATTTTGATTCATTTTTTCCTCCATAATTTTTTTTTATTAAAAATTCAACATATACTTCATTGTATAAAAAGCCAAAGATAACTTCGGAATCTAAAAAAACGCTTGATTTCATAGGTAATGTTATAAGTTTAACTATTTTCATTTTTTTAATTTGTTTTTAAAATCATTTAATGAATCTATTTCATAACATATATGATTATAGCCAATTTTATGATTATACACACTCGAATTCTGATTTAATGATTTAATAAGTTCTATTCTATTATTATCGTTTACTAATTTCATTACGCATCTATTGTTGGCGATTATTCAACCGTACGTTTTGACAAAAACAATTATTCCGTTCCTGTCGGATGCTTACGTAAAACCATTGTGGCCAAAGGATATGCAAATAAAGTTTGCTTCTTTTACGGCAATCAAATCATTGCAACCTATGACCGTATTTACGGCACAGGTAAGACAGAATACCGACTGGAACATTACCTTGATCTTTTAGAACGTAAGCCTCGAAGTGTTTTTCAAGCTAAGCCGGTAAAAACAAATGTTACCAAAGAACTTCTTAACTGGGGACGCTTGCTCCCTGGTGGTAATGCTGAGATGGTCAAACTATTACGCTTATGCGTGGATTATGGAGAAGAAAGGATTCTCTCCATAAAAGAACAGCTTCCACAGAACCTCGTACCAACGGTTGATATGATTCGATCCCAGCTTCATGAAACGCCAGAGTCGAATGTGTTGTATTTCAAACATGAAATACCTGTTACATCTACTGATTTATCAAAGTATGATGAGAAATGTGGGGTGGCTGCTCGATGAAAAATCTTCAGTCACAGACCATCGAACTATATTCCAAACAGTTGCGTACACCCATGTTTAATCAATATTCGGATGTTGTAAGGCAACTGGACCAGAACCAAAGTTATGAGGATTTTCTGATTGCAATAATGAAACTGGAGCTGGACTCCAGACAGGAAAGTACACGTAGAAGAAAAATAAAGTACGCTGGATTTCCATATATCAAAACCATGGATGAACTTGACTATAATCGCTTTGAACATATGAATGCAGCATTCATAAATGAACTTGCTTCTTGCGGGTTTGTTAGTAAAAGGCAGAACATTGTGATGATTGGAAACCCTGGAACCGGGAAAACGCACCTTTCCATAGCCCTTGGAGTGAAAGCCTGTATGCAGGGCATGAATGTAAAATTCTACACTGCAGCAAATCTTTCGAATGAGCTGATCGAAGCACAAGACAATCACAAACTGGTTCGTCTGGAAAAGCAAATAGCAAAAGCAGACCTACTTATCATTGATGAATTGAGCTATTTAACTTTTAATCGTCACCAGTCAGAATTATTATTTAAGGTGGTAGCTGACAGAGCAGAACGCCGAAGCGTTATTGTATCAACTAACTTAAGGTTTTCAGAATGGACTTCCATGTTTGAAAACCAGACCATGGTAACAGCCTTGATTGACAGACTCACCTTTCGGTCACATGTATTAAATATGAATTCAGATAATCCTTATCGGGCAGAACATGCCGCCGTTGTATCTGATGACGGAAAGGAGGCTGATTCATAATGACTGATCTTGAACTCGATTATATGATTGCTGAAGAAGCGCTTCAGGAAGCTGAGGAAAGCTTTACCAAGCTTCGTGAAGATTACCACTCTTTACGAGAACATACTGACCAGCTTGAAACCATTTTACGCAACCATGGAATAAACTTTCCTGATTTTTGCGGCTGGTAAATCAAATAAGGGGAAGTGCCTTGGTGCTTCCCTATTAAAAACAACAAAGTGGTAAACAAATTCAATATCAAGTGGTAAACTTTTTCACTAGCACTGATGGTAAACAAATTCATCAGCAATAGCATGATAAATGGCAAACTATTTGGCTAGCGGTGTGGCAAACAAATTCGTCAGCGAGTGGTAAAGAAATTCGTTGACATTCACAATAATACCAATATGATGCGTTTAATTTATATCACCACCCAAAATTATATAGTTACTGCAATATCAATATTATTTTTAGTCATTTCGATTTTTTTCTTTAATTCATATATATATGTATTAATCTGTTTTATATTATTTCTCACAAAATATTCATTATTATTTCTTTCATAAAATAATAGAAAACCCCAATTAAAGTAAGCGCCTAATAATAACGCGTCATTCAAATAATTAGAAAGTGGAGCATTTCACTACCACTTTCCATTAAAGTTATTAGAGTATTTTACTCCATTTTATTTCCACAAGCATCGATTACTTCCTGATTCCAAGGAGCCATATGTTCAAGCTGCTCATCAGACATTGAATCATCTGGACGATGTTCAAGGAGATAAAGAAGATACTTGTATATACTTAAATTGTGTGCCTTTGCTATCTCGACGATGCTGTAAACTGTCGCGCTGGCGTTAGCCCCATCCGTTGAATCACTGAATAACCAATTCTTTCTTCCGACTGTAAATGGTCTGATCGCATTCTCGCTAAGATTGTTTGAAAAACTGCAGCGGCCATCTTCAAGGTAGGTCTCAAGGTACTGACGACGGTTCTGGATATAGGTAACAGCTTTCTCCATCCTCGTATTACGCACTGGGTGTTGATGATCAAGCCACGACCAAAAAGCATCTAAAACAGGTTTTTCTTGTTCAAGACGCATCTCTTTACGTTTTTCATAGGAGTACCCTTTTTTCTTGTAAGAGTCCTCGTATTGAAACAGCTTGTTACAGAACTGAACTCCTTGCACCGCTGGATTACTGTAATCGTATTCCTTACCTTTGGGTACTGCATCAATAAGGTATCTACGAACATGAGCCCAACAACAGCAACGCCTTATATTAGGTACTTTGTTATAGCCCTGATAGCCATCTGTTTCTAGGTAGCCATAGAAACCAGTTAGGAATTCACCTGCGTTATCCCCGGCTCTCGTCGGCGAATATCCATAAAGGATAATCGCTGGTAATTCATCTTCACCAGTACGGTATAACCACATGTATGACTTCGTTTGTGCCCTACGATCTGGTTCATTTAATACCTGAACTGTTGTTTCATCTGCCATAAGGAACTGCCGCTTCAGCAACTGCCTATGAAAGTATTCGTACATAGGTTTGAAATACTTCTCAGAACAGTAGATAATCCAGTTAGCAAGAGTTGTACGGCTTAGATCGATTCCATACTGGCTCCAGTCCTTTTCCTGTCGGTATAAAGGCAGGCCATTGGCATACTTTTGATACATTGCCCAGGCAACGGATGATGGGGAAGCAAGGCTGTGTTTCATAAGTCCCTTTGGAACATCGGTCTTAACGATATAAGGAACATCATCTTCCTTGCATTGTGGACACATATAAGTAACACTCACATACTCTGTAACCTTAACACTTGCAGGAACGTACTGTAATTCTCTACGTATAACCTCCTCGCCCAACACTTCATAAGGAGTATTACAGTAAGGGCATATACTTTCTTCTTCAGAAAGTGTGATACGTACCTTTTCAACAGGGATGCCTTTCAGTTTATCCTCAAGCTTGGTCTTTGATTTTCGTGTGTGTTCTTTAACAACGGTTTCCTGATCTGCATCGTTCTTTGTTGATTCATTAGAACTGGATTGTTCTGCCTCATCAAAGAGATTAAGTTGTCCATCATATGAATCATTACGTTTCTCGCTAGATGTACCGAAAAGTTTCTTTGTGAGATAATCAATCTGCTCCCTAAGTGCAGCCGCATTACGAAGATGTTCTTCTTCACGTGCGTTCGCTACATTCACGGATTCTTGGAGGGAAACGATCAGCTGATTCTGAGATGCTATCGTTATATTAAGTTGTGCAATGGTATCTTTCAATTCTCTGAATTGAATGTCTTTGGCAGATGTTCTCACGTTTGAACTCCTAAATATTTGATACTTTTATTCTACCATATATAGGTAAGAAATAGAAGTAAAATCGACAAAAAGTTCAGTATTTTCAATGGTTTGAGACATCCTCGTGAGGTGAATAACTATCAACTTTTTAGTGATATATTCGATGAATTATCCACAAGGTTGGAAGGTGGTTTTATAGCTTTGGGCTGATCAATTTCTAACCCCTGCATCAGCCATTCGAATTCACGCCAGGTCAGGTTTCTGACTTCGGTCTGGTTCCTTGGCCACCTGTAACAGCCGGTTCCTGTTAATCGCTTATAAAGAAGTACAAAACCATCTTTTTCATAAAGTAGCGCCTTCATACGATCTTTTCTCTTGCCACAGAAGAGAAACAAGCTGTTAGCATACGGATCCATTCTTAAGTTATCCTGAATGATAGCACATAGACCATCAATCGACTTTCTCATATCGGTGCATCCGCACACAATAAATATTTCATCTACGGAGGAGATATCGCCTATCATAAAGCACCTCGCAGGAGGTTGATGGTATGAGCAAGCAACGTTGGATCAGCGTTATTATGTATCTTAATACTACAACCATTTAGAATCAGTTCGATCGATACTGATTCAGCATTCGTGACTGGTCTGTTTTGAGTTATAACAGAGGGCTGCTCATCCTTTGGTAAGATATTTACTCTCACAACATCTTGTCTAGCAGGTGTAACTTGACGAGTTGGTGTAGATTCAATCATGGTTTCCTGACAAGCCATGTCACGCAGTTTTTTTACCCAGTTGTAAAAAGTACTTCCGTTAATGTTGTTTTCACGGCACCATTGATAGTCTGATAGTCCACTTTGACGACATTCCATAATAAGGCGTTTCTTTTCATCATCGCTGTAGCGTTTGTGATAATGACGCATAATTGTATTCCCCCAATCTGGAGTGAAATGCTCCAACTTCCAAAATAGATTTGAAAAAATGGAAGTAAAACACTCCACTTATTTGGTTACAATTATAATTTAAAAATATGCTGTAGTCGAAACGGGTAGATTATTAGGCGCTTAC
>JAEYWQ010000209.1 GCA_023428885.1 Bacillota bacterium | reverse complement strand
CAACTATTATATGCAACTTTCAAGAGATTTTTTCTCTCGTATTTTATTATGATACTAATTTTAATTTATTTAAATCTAATAAACCATCTTTTTGTCATCCACTAGTTGATTTTCAAATACTCCCTTTCTCCTAGCCGCAACTTAAAAAGAGCATACAATTTTTCGGCTTGCATGCTCTATGTATTAATTCAGTTTCATTTTCTTCTTCAAAATATTCTGAACATTCCTTCATCAACCGCTCATTCTGCAATCTTAGTCTTTTAGGTTTCTTTAATACAGAGATTTATTTGCTTGTTTGGAATAGCCTTCCATCTGCTAATTTATATTTTTTCATAACGATTAGCTCCTCAAGGAATTTCAGACTTTTCTACTTTATTTATGCTATCAATCAATTTTCTCTTACAAGCTTTTTATTCTGATGTACAAATTCAATAGTTCTTGAACATCCATATCTAAAAGTGGCTCATACATAAATGAGTTTAAATGAATATTCTCTGGTGTCATAATGCTAACTTCATTAAGAACTGCAATCGAATTATCTTCTCCAAATTGTTTATATCCATTCAACAATTCTCTGGTTTGATTAGTCATATTAGCTACCACTGTTAAAAAATGCAAACTTGAACCAGAACAATTTTGACGTTCATTTCTCCATAATAACTGTCCTTGAAATTGATTAATTTTGAAAATCATATATTCTTCAGCTTTATGTCGTATTCCCATAGCAAGTATAATTTTATTTTCAAGCAGCGTATCTGTAGCAGTTATTGCGTCACAAACATCATATAGTGAACCTAAAACTATATCTCCCAAACTTACTTCCGCATGAAATGCAGTTACTCCATTATAAGATTGGTATAACGGAAGTATCTGCCCAAAAGTTATTTGATGTGAATTTGACTTTTCATGAAGTAAAGCAGTAAGAAACAAAAAATCATTACCTGTTTGGGAGATGTTGCGATCCTGTCCAAACTCAACAAGATTTCTAACAAATGGAATTAGTGCAAGAACATTTTTTTTGTTTGGATTTTTCTTCCACTGCTCAAATGGCTGGTTCTGATAATGTTCTTGTTCAACAGAGATAATGACTCCATTAGTATTGGCTGTCAGTTTATTCTCTCTCTTTAAGTTTAATCTACTTGATACCGTACGATAAAAGTCAAAATTATGCGACAGAACCAAGAGATAGAACTGATCTTCCTGAGCCAATTCATAAAGATATTCTATAATGGCATATTTATTTTTATAGTCAAAGGAATCGGCAATATCATCGATGATTAGCAGTTTCTGTCTGCCAGTCTTTCTAATTTGTTCAATATCAAATATAATATTCAGCAAATATAAAGCTCTCTTCTCCCCTTGACTCAAGGTATCTAACTCATCCAATTTTCCACGTTCAATTTTTACTACTCTATCTCCTTTTTTGAACGAAAACTCTATTCTTGGAATACTCTCACCAATAATTGCGCCTTTAAGATTTGAAATTCCCATGGAGTAAGGTATGGTAAATCGTTTATTAAAAATATCAAGTGCATGTTTCCATGGTGTATCATCCAAATCCACAGCATCTATTTCATCGGAAAGGGCACTATATTTCTCACACAAATCATCAAATAATCTTTGATTATCACTGATATATGAAAGCCATAGAGCTTTGCGAAGGGCAGGTAACTTATCAAGTGCCAAAAATCCAACAATTTCTGGATGTGTCTCAATTGTATCTTTTAATGACATTCCTTTTGCATCATTTAACATGTTTTCAATTGCTTGTAATTCTGGAACCTGACGAATAGCAGTCTCAATTTCGGAGATTTTATTTTCAAGTGTATCTATATCACTAACAGTCTCTGTACCAGCCAATATCAGCTGATTGTTACGAACAAAGAAACAATCTTTTTCAAGGGATTTTCGAATATCTTTTAATTTAGGTAACGTAAGTTGTCCCTTTTCCAAATATGCAAATGATTCATATACACGGTCACTACTTGAGATAAACGCTTGAATTTGTGTCTGAAATTCTTGTGATTTTATTTTTTTCATCACAGTTGTATCAAAAATGGTTGAGTAAGAAATCTTTCCACAGTACAACTCTCTTTCTTCTATACTAAGTGCATCCAAACTTAATAAAATACTGCTTTCTATAAATCCAAAGTCCTCAATGATTGCTGTCTCAAGTTCATATATCACTCGACCTCCTGTTGTTTTCTTTACCTTTAATCCAGAGGGTTTTTCAAGAGCTTTAAATAATTTATCACGTGCCTTAAGAACATCTCTTAACCTCTCTTTAATTGTATCTTTTACTAAAAGAGTTGTAATATCCGATTCATATGAACTCTCATAAGAATTAATAACAAACACATCATCACTTACTATGTCACTACCATCTATTTTGATTGCCATATTTCCAGAATCTTTAAAAATCGCATCACAAATATCATCTATTTTGTTAGTCTGTACTTTTTGAAATGTTTTAGCAAATGAGGTTTTCATCAAACCATTTCTTGCATATATAGCAATTGTATTGTCTCCATGAAAATCAAATTCATGATGCATTTCTTGAATCCCAAAACAATTTTGTAAATCAACCGTTATATTGTCCATTTTACTCCACCTTTCCATACTCCTCAGTTTATTATGCTAGTCCATTTATAAAACTTTAGGAAAATACTGATATGCATATATACTCGTAGACATCATTTCAAATTTTTCTATCATAAGTTGCCTTATGTTTATGATTAAATTAAAGTTCCTTTAATTCTCTCTTTAACGATTTAATATAAGACACCATCTGCCTTGCAATCCGCTCCGCTTCAGCACTGCTTTCATCATCATCTATAAGATTGCAACAATTCTTTGAAAAGTGCTTAAAGTCATATTTATGATCATTTTTATCTAAGATTGGTCTATATATAATACATGAATATTGATTATCTCTCACAACAATACCAAATACATCTTTAATAGCTTCTTCAATATAACTCGCTTTGCGTTTTTGCTTGCTCTTAAAGTCACTACTTTTTATATAATTAAGATTATCATCATAATATGCAACAATGTATTCTAGATTATGCTCAATGCATACCTCTAAAACAACAGATACCCTACCATATGTACTGCATTCAAAATCCTTTATGAAAAATGTTAAATATGGAACTGTTGATCCTTGAAAATAGCCTTCAACAGCTTCATCAATATCTTCACAAATAGGTTTCATTCTTAACCTAGCGAATTCTTCTTTTAAATGTTTCATAAATGATTTTATTACTTTACTCTTTACTCTTGGTAAAGCACTTGCAATTTCCATTGCTGCCAATAACTCATCTTTATGAATGATGATATTCTCTATCTTTTTATCCATTTCATCATCTCCATGTAGTTTTTCAATCAACTGACTATATTGCTTTATAAAACTGTCATCAATACTTTCTTCTTTGCATATTTCAATACATTCATCCAGCCATTTCTTTATGTACTCATAATAACTAATCTTATCTTTAATTCTGCTTTTATCCGCTGTACCAATGCTTTGTTCTGAAGCCTCATGTCCATCCAATGTAATATATATAATTTGATAATCTTGTATCCCCAACTTTTCTTTTACATACTTGTCATACCTAGACAACTGCTCTTCTTGGTCTTGTGCATCTATTTTCAACTCAATTACTACACATTTTCGATTGGCTTTACTTTCTTCCTTTGATTTAAAAAGCAAATCCATTCTGCCATAATCAACCGTTG
This sequence comes from Bacillota bacterium, assembly GCA_023428885.1. Taxonomy (GTDB): domain Bacteria; phylum Bacillota; class Clostridia; order Lachnospirales; family Lachnospiraceae; genus Lachnoclostridium. Next base: position 12,360 of record JAEYWQ010000209.1, on the reverse strand, counting down.
CATACTCCTTCTCTACATACCATTCTGATTCGATATATGACGCAGGCATCTTCATTACTTCCATAAATTTTTTTATGAATATAGCACTTAGTCTTTTATCATATGGAAAGATTAGAATATTGTAAATCATTTTTTCATGAATATTGTACTCTTGTCGTTCTAAATCTAAAAGAGTAAAAATATTAAAGTCATACCCTTTTTTATTCCTTAATATCATATCTTCAGTTACAATCTTGCTTGCATCCACAATCATATCTTTCATAATATCTAATTTTCCCATATGCTCTCCTCATATCACAGAAGTTGATTCCCTTAAGATTGTATCGTTATTTTTGTTTACTGTTCTAATAATTTCTAGTATAATGGCACCAGGTGCCTTTTCCGACACCTAATGACATTATACCATTCAATAACTTATTTTCCCACTTAATTTTCCATTATTTCTCTTGCCTTCTGCTCCGCAATCTTCTCATGAATATTTGTATTATAAAGCTTATACAAACCTGTCTCCTTACTTATCTGATTATCAAATGGAATCACTGCACTACCACACTTAATAAGCCCCATACCTGATGGACTATTTGTTACAAATCGAAGCTGCGCCTCTGACACTCCAATCACCTCTGCCATCTTAGAACTGTCTGTGTTCGCCTGCTTTAATAATGCTACAAACTCGGAGTTTGCAAGCATTGTAGTCGCTGTGTAATTCTGTAACAAATCGACTACATTCTGCGTGATGCCTGTACACAATCCACCCTGTTTTCTTACTTTTTTCCATAACTGCTGTAAATACTTCGCAGAATACTCGGAGTTCAGTAAGACGTGGAATTCGTCAATATAAAGCCAAGTTGCTTTCCCCCTCTTTCCATTCTCCACGATTCTCTGTTGGATACTTTCCATCATAACAAGCATGGTAATAGGCGATAATTCCGCACCTAAGTCTCTAATTCCATAAACTGTGAAGCGATTATCTACATCAACATTAGACTGATGGTTGAAGATGTTAAGAGAACCATTTACGAATAACTCCAGTGATAATGCGATGTCTTTTGCTTCCACCTCTGGCTGCTGATTTAACAGCTCATAGAAATCGGACATAACTGGAATATACTTCTCTCTACTTCTGGCAATATCAATATAGAGCGCTCTTACACATCGATCAATAATGGATTTCTGTCTTGAATTTAGAGAGTCGCCGATACACTGTTCACAAAGTCCTAGCACAAATTCACCTTTTTCCCTAACCCAACCTTTGGAATCATTTTGATCTAAGTTCCATACATCCATTGCCATCGGATTCACATAATTATCAGTATAGGTTGACATGTTTACAACTGTCCCACCATAGGTTTCTGCAATATCAAAATATTCATTCATTGGATCTATAATTATGATTTCATCGTCTCCTGACAAGAATATATTTCCCATTTCCATCTTACAAAAGAAGGACTTCCCTGAACCAGGAACACCAAATACAAAACCGTTACCGTTAATAAGTCTCTTGCGATTTCCGATATTAATATTCTTTGATATCTGATTGATGCCATAATAGTTACCACCTGTATCATTCAGTTCTTGCACATTAAAAGGCATCAATACAGCAAGACTCTGGGTAAGCATGGTTCTCATTGTTTCTACCTGTCTTACTCCAATTGGTAATGCCGTATTTAATGCCTCTCTCTGTTTTAAATAATGAACATCAATAGTGCAGCTGTTACGTTTTCCAATGGTTTCAACGGTTTCACTAATACTATCCAATTCTTTTTTTGAATCAGCCATTAAAATAATTGTAACTGCAACATAATACAAGCACTGGTCATTCTCACGTACATCATCCATTATCGTTTCGATTTCCTTCTTCTCAGTTCTCTTTGCATAGGAGATATCAGAGGAAAAGTCATTGTTCTTATTACGAACTCTCTGCTGCTTAATAATATCAGATTCAATACCTAGATATTTCTTTTGCAGTACCTTCGTAGTCAAATCCTTTGGAACTGGAACTACATCAATGCTGACAATGGAGTGTACTGGAAGTGATGTGATTTCATTTAGGAATCGATCTGATAAGCTACTTGAATATTTTTTTATGAACAATGCCTTACAGAATTTTTTCTCATCCTCGAAGCTATCTGGAAAAAACTTAATCATACCATTACACAAATCATTTTTGAAATCACTTCCTTTTTTCTTTGCTTCTTTGATGTCAAAATCCCAGCTGTTCTCATTTCCAAGTTGATAGAAGTCATGAAGAGTTTTTAATCTCTCATTACCACTAAGTGCTACAATATCTGCTCCCAACTCATTGAATGCCTTGCGAAGCGTTGCTTCTAATGTGGCAAACTGTGCTTTGGCTTCCTCGAAATTCTTTCGTTCAATTGTGAGTGTCAGGTATCTCTCCTGCTCGATTCCCTGTCTACCTTCTAGAATCTTAGCTTCAATAATATCGTTATATACTTTACGGAAGTTATCATAGCCGTCATTCATATAGTTCAATAAAACGTACTGCTTCAAATCATCCATGTTTTTATTCTTATTGTTGATTGTAATCTTGAAATTACAGTCCAAAGAATTCAAAAACTTACAGTATCTCTCAAAAATATCAACCTGCTCGTCCTCATTTGTAGTGGTGTAGTTAATATCTTGAAAGCGGTAACATTTTGAATAGCGGTTCTTCGCCACCTCAAAGATTCCATTCTCTGCTACTGCCATAATTTCAATGGTTTCCTGAATTGATTTCGGAGACTTGTAAAGCGGTTCACTTGCCTTCTTCAGTTCCTTAAACTCATCTGTAAATATTCCCATTTTTCTACCTCTCTTTCGCTTAATTACACATCAGTCGGGAACAATCCCGGCTGATGCCTGAATTGTCCCAACCTAAGAGGTCAGTCCAATCTATTCTAACATTTCTACTTCATATACTGATATGTTGCTATACCTGCAATCGCTGCTACGATTACTCCAATACATGCAATTGCGATTTTCTTCGTTTTCTTTTTCATCTCTTCAAAATCCTCCCTGCTTCCTTTATTGTCCGTCTTTACTAGTTCTTTTTTATTCCCTGTCTTTTTCCCTTTGACTTTTCTTTCCTTGGTTTCCTTTGCATAGGCAAACTCCATTTCTAATTCCTTAATTGCTGGCTCACCTTCTGTGGAAACATAGGCCAACGCTTTGTTCCCAAACATGAAATAGATTTTTCTTCTCATATATTCGTAGAAGTCCATTCCATTGTAGGAATAAAAGCCACCTAGAGCGATTGGTGCTACACAGGGAATTGCAACATAAGCTGCACCCGTCAACCCAATATAGCGATATAAGAGAAGAACTAGACCAGCTCCAACGGCTACACTTGCAACAGAAAACACCAGCTGTTTGGCTGATAATCCTAGTGCTACTGATTCCTGATAGCGATCAATATCCTTATTAATTTCAATTACCACCGTTTTTTCCTCCTGCATTTTCTTTTCCGGTTGCATTTCTTTTCCATCTGGTTTCATATTCGATTTTCTTTTCCATGTTAAACCCCTTTCTACAGACCAAAGGCCTTACTTGTTAATGATTGTGCTCCCTTTACACTTCCTACGGTCAGTGCAATCGTAAATGTCATTTCACAAAGATAGATAAGTGTCTGTGACCAATCTGAATAACTACCTGTAAATGACGGGAGCCCCGCATTAACAAATGCATTACATACAATGATTGCAAGTGTTATTGTAACCGCCTCAAATGTGACGGATACAAAGTATTTGCAATATGCCACTACAGTATGGCTAACTGTTTTATTCCCTCCCATTGTTGAAAATGCAATTGCTCCCATAGGCACAATGATTAATAGTCTCAAGAACCTAAAATACACTGTGTAAATAATAAAGAATCCACAAATGATGATGATAATGGATAGTAATGCTGTAAGTATCAGCATAATAAGACTTTCTCCAAATCCCAGATTCTTAATAATGTCTGCCTGTGTGCTGTCAATGGTCAGTGTCGTATTTGTCCCTGCAGATAGTAGATTTACCAAGTTTCCTATGGTTGTGAAAAATGCTTTCATAATCGTCACGTTATTTATTACAAACCATTCAGCCAATGCTACGCGAATTAGCATACGAAGAATGACTTCAAATCGCATCTCTTCCCTAATGTCCACACTCTCAGAACAAAATCCGATAACAAAAAACAGCACCACTAAGGAAGAACCTACTGCTACAAAGATTGGCTCTATTCCTTCAATAACTGCCCATGGTCCGCCACCTTTAAAATTCACTGGTGATTGTCCGAGCATTGCAAATACTAAGGATATCTGATTATTCCAGAATCCGAATACCATTTCAAGCAGGGAAAGAATCTTATCTCCAAGTTTAAAAATATCCATACTTGTTTCTCACCTCTTCTTTCTTTTTGTGGGGTGTTGCCACCCCAACACTGCCTTTTCTTAGAAGCCTAAGAAAGTTAATACAGCTGAAATTGCTGCCATCATAATACCAGCTACAATACCCTTTAATGCCGAGTTCATTGTAGAAGAGTCCTGCTGTTGATACGCCTGTGCGAATTCCATTACATTCTTTGCCAAGATAATGACACCAACGGCACCGATGACTGCAATAACTAATGTCTTCAAATTATCAAGTGGCTGTGTAACTACTGAAGTACCTGCCGCATAACACGTTGCGCTCGTAAGACTGAATGCCATCATTGCTCCAGCCATTGCTGGTACTACTTTTCTTTTCACGTTCTTAAATATCCCTTTCATTCCTTTTTCCTCCATCTGATTTTTATTTTTGTTTTGATTTACTACTCGTTCTTTCATTATGAAATCTCCCTTTCTTAACTAAAATAGGCAGCTATCATTGGCTTGCAACAATAACTACCTACTCAACTTAGGTTATCTATATTCTCGAAGTCTCCTTCGTTATCTTATCAAGTCAGGCTTTCCCTGACACGTTTTGCTTTGATCACATCCTTACACTATTTTCTGTTATGCCGTTAATGATACTCTGATTTTAGCCATCTGCTCTACACTCGTTTCTGGATAGAAATATTCTAGTATCTTGCTTTGAGGAATTCTTAGATCCATAGCCTTTTTTACTTCCTCTTTCTGCTCTGAGGTATAAGGCCAATAAATCATACGGTTTGTAATTGTGTCTTCTTTTAGCCTTGGTCGATTCACTTGATGCACTTCATTTGCTTTCTGATGCATTTCCTCGGTATATTCAAGCTCTGCTTCAAGTTCTCGATTTAATTTGTCCTTTTGTTCCTTCTCATCAAGGTTCGTAAATCGTTTGCTCATCTCCAATTCTCCAAGAAGCATAAATTCATCATAAGACAACTTGTCAATATATACGTTATCTCCATTTGCTCTTCGTTTTTCAAAATGTTCCAATGCCTTTACTGATAATATTTCATAAGGCTTTCCAATTGATTCACACTTCCCTTTTCGCGTATGATTATAAGGTTTCCCCTTTCCATCTGCTGTTTGCTGAAACATTGGATGGGCAAATGGAATATACTTCCCATCCATAATTGGATCAAAACCACGAACAAATACGATACACTTTTTGTTGTCTAGCTTTCTCACTTCATCTGGCGTAAATAATTCTCTACCTAACACATCAAAGTTTCGACTGCTGCTACCCTGTTTCCCCCTAGTTTCTCCACTGGATTTCTTGTCAATCGTACCCTTTCCAAGGAGCTCCGAAACGTACTTATGCGTACTCTGTTCGTTGCCACCTAAATAGATAAAAGTGTCACAATTCCCAGGGATAGTTTCCCACGTATCTTTGAATAAAGCCTTCAGTTGAGCGAAGTTTTGTATAATAATAATGCTGCTAATAGACCTAGACCTCATGGTACTGAGTAAGCTACAATAGTCATCTGGCAATGCAACATTTGCAAATTCATCTAACATAAAGGTCACATGAATTGGCAGCGCACCCCCACAGTTAAAATCTGCCTGATAATATAATTCCTGAAATATCTGCGTGTAGAGTAGCCCTATAATAAAGTTGTACGATTTATCAGAATCTGGAATCACACAGAATAATGCTGTCTTTGTTTCTCCATCTCCATTTACCCCAATTCCTATATCCGCTAGATTCAACTCATCTTTCGATAACAGTCGCAACACCTGCTGATTCTCTAAATATGCTAATCGTGAATTGGCACTAATGATAATAGAACGTACTGTGTCTCCTGCCCCTCGCATACATTTACTATACTGCTTTACTGCTGGATGATTTGCACCTAAGGGTGATAACTCCTCTAATTTCTTCATACGCTTATCAAGTTTTGACATCTTGCCTTGTTCTACAACTTCTGCTTCTCCAATTAGCTTTATTACTGTCTCAAAATTTCTTCTTGCTACTGGTTCTACCAACCACACATAATAGAAGATTGACTGTAGAAACAATCCTTCCGCCTTCTCCCAAAACGGATCGGAAGGAGTTGAACCTTTTGGTGTTGTATTGGAAATTAGATTTGTTATCAGTTTTACAACATCTGTTTCTTCTCGAATATAAGAGAAGGGATTATAACAATCCGACTTATCCATCTCTAGCAGGTTTATCACCTTTACATTGTATCCGTTGTCCTTTAGCATCTGCCCACAGCTTCTTAAGATTTCTCCCTTGGGATCAGTACATATAAAAGAACAGTTATGTGGCATTTGCATTAGATTTGGCTTTACCTCATAAAATGTTTTACCTGCACCAGAACCACCACATATTAGAATGTTTCCATTCAACTTCAATCTACGAAAGTCCAGAGACATTTTTACATTTTGACTTAAGATTCGATTGAAGTTCTCATCCTTATCAGCTAATATCTTATTTGCTCGTTGTGGATTTTCAAATCTTGCAGTACCAAATTCCTTCCCAGGCATTAGATTTCTCTGACTAGTGTAATACATGACCATAGCCATCCCATAGATGCCTATGGCGATGGCTATTGCTTTCCCTGTATTTTCATTCACATAATTTTCTAACGGAGCTGAACAGACCTCATTAAAACGATCTATAAAATCATTTAGTTCCATCCCCTTCTCCCATGCTCCACCAATCAAATAGCCAAAATAGCTAGCAAGGATTGCACCGACAAGAATAAAAATAACCGATGGTTTTTTCTTACTTGTCTTCATTATTCCTACCTCTTTCTCGTACTAGTTGTCTTAGGAACAATCTGTGTTTTCACTACTTCTTTAGACGGATTTTTCTCATAATGTTCTCGAATAGCTGATTCAACCTTATCATAATGATTCGTATATAATTCTTCTCCCCTCATGGTTGAAACAACTCGATTCTCTTCATCATAAATCTTATAATCCTTTTCCTTATCAATAAAGGTGAGCATTGTTTTTCCACCATGAATATCCATCGCATTCGTTTTTGGAAACCATACATACTTTGCATCCTTACCCCAGGTTCCTGGTACTCTCGTTTTAACTGCATGATCATTTTCTGATTGAATCAGCGTTTTACTAATGGTAACATCGGAAAGGTTTAGATTCTTCGACGCAGATACTGCTTTCATTCGTTCTGCTAAGTCTTGATAGCCCTTAACACGATTTAAGAATGCTTCTTTGTCCATCATGACCTTATAATCTCCATTGGAATCACCTTTATCAAGTAGCCCAATGGTCTCAAGCTTCTTAATAACATGATTCGCTTGTTCATATCCAATGCTGAAATTTTCCTTAACCGAATCTACGCTTATACTCTGCTTTTCCATTGCAAACAGACCCACTTTTTCAATCAGTCCTTCCATAACTATACCTGCTCTTGCACCATCAGAAGCTATACTCTTATCTGTTTCCTTCTTTTGGTGCTTGAGAAAATCCAATAACTTTCCTAATGATTTCTCATCTCCATTCTTTAGATAATCATCAAAAGATGCAATATTTCCAAAGCCCAACTTCTGAATCATCATATTTGCTCTTGGAACAGCTTCCGTATGAAAGATAACCTCTGATAATCCATCTGTTTTATTAACATCTGGAAGAACGGAATAGAGAATTCCATATTTCTTTGCCAACTTCTCTACTTTCCTTATATCAGAGGTTTTGAATTGTAACACCTGCAAATCTCCCCCCTTCATAAGTAGCTTTTTCATTGTTGTTTTACCCAATGATTTTTCATAATCAAGCATACCTTTCAAAAAGTCGATTGCTTTTTGCATGGCTCCTAATCCGCCGCTTCCAACCTTCATTGCTATCTCAATACCATCATATGCGACACGTATAATTTGCACCGCTTCCTGTATTTCTTCTGCCATCTAAGTCGCTAAAATTATTAACACAACTCTAGCTTACCTCCTTCCTATAACGATTTCACTTTCTGTTTTAACTGTTTTGCATCAGAACTTCTGATTTCTTCTACTGACACATAAATTCCATATGCCGCTAGTACATCAGCCAAACGATTCACTGCCTTTTCTTCCTCAAGACGATACCTTTCAATTGCTACTACGAGATTCTCAATTTGATCTACCCATTTTGGCTTTACATCCAACACTGCTTCATACTTCTTCATCAAAGCCTTACTGTCTTTTTCTTCTACTGTAAAGTCCTCAAGCATCTTTAGTGTTAATTCAGCATCTCCTGTCTTAAATGCAAACTGGAGAATGAACTGTGTTTCTATGTCTGTTAAGACACCCTGTTTTTTACGAATTGCTTCAATTGCTTCTTCTATCGATATCACGCTTCCTACACTCCTTCTAATACATTGAATTTTCAAGAACTGCAATCTCAATGATTTCTTTCATCTTTTCTGCTGATACATTGTTATTGATAAGTTCCACTAACTGATTCTCTGTAAGCCCTCGCTCAATTGCACTCTTTAATTGCACTAACTGAGCAGGTACCAAATCTCCACTTGCTACTAACTTTACAATATCTTGCCTAGACTTTTTCTTTAATCCTAGCTTTGAGAATACACCTGCAATACCGCCAGTCTTTTTCTCTGCACGTTCAATGGGAAGTTTCTGTACCACCCGTCCATACGCATCTAACATTGGTATCGTGTAATAGATAGGAACTCCATAGCCAGGAACGTTTTGAGGAATCATTGCAAGATTCATAGTCTTTGCTTCTGTTACAGGTGATTTCTCTCGCATTATAAGCTCCTCCACTCGTCTTTCCTCTGGTTCTGATATTATCTTTTTGGAGGCTGCATCTACAACAGTATCTCTATTTTCCCTTCTCCTTTGCTGTTCTTCTAGCTCATCCATCTTATCCTGCATCCTTCTTAACTCCTTATCTTTTTGCTCATTTTCAGTCCGGTATCTTGCAATTGCTGAATTTGCCTGCATAATTTGATTTTGTTGTTCACTCATCACCGTTGCCTGATGTGCGTTTTGTTTTACTAGATCATCTCTGACATCTTCATCCCTTTTGGTCGTTTCAAATATCTTTAGATGTTCTGCTAGTGCATCATATCGTTTCTCCTGAAATTCAATATGCGTAATCATAGCTGATATCTGATCCACTAATTTCTTTACATAATCCGGTGCATTCTCTGTAACCTTCTTGGTTTCTTTCATTTCTGAAAGTACCGTTTCATATGCTTTTTTCATTGCTGCCGGATAATCATTTCGTACTACTACTGCTTCAATACTATCAAGAGGGACACCCTTTTCATAGAATTCCAATGCAATACTCATCTGATTTCTCGACAGCTTTTCAGCCGTAATAATGTTTATTACCTCTTCCGAATAGCCATTACGGAGACACTTAGAATAGATTTTCATCTGACCAATGTTCCACTTTTTCTTATAATATTGTTTTACCTGTTCTTCACTTAATCCATATTCCAAATCTTCCTGTACCAGCGCTAATACCTCGTCAGGATATCGGTCCAGATCTTTCAGACTCTGCATAAATTCAGTAATATGAATATTCATTGCTGTCTTTTCCGATTGCTCCATACATTCCTCCTAATTTTCTGCATAAAAATAACAGCCTATCGAACTGGCTGCTTCTTGGGTTCTTTCGCTTTTTCTTTCTTAATATTATCTTCTAATACCTTAGCATCCTCTTCTTTTATCGTATCGTTCCAAATAGATTTACTAACATTTAGTTCCTTAATAACTGCCTTTTCTTTCTGACTAACCTCTGAGAATAATTTCTTATAATAGCTCTTTAATTCAAGTGTTTCCTCATAAGAATATCCGCTATCTTTTAGCAGTTGTTCAAATGTTATCCACTGTTTATGTTCCTCTTCAAAGAAGTTATCCCCATTCTGGTAAGTATATTCACACTCTCTAAGCGATGTCATCTGATCTGCAATCTGAAATAAATCTTCGTTTTTTTTCTGATTACGATAAATCTTACTTTTTTCCGAAGAAACTTCTTTCCTTTTATCCGTCAGATTCATAATCGTTCCTGCCAGTTCTGCATAAGATACCACGTTATGCTTTGCCAAAAATAAGTATTGTTGCTGCAATCTATGCATCTTGCGAATATCATCTTTGTACTTATATACCTGACTATAGGGTTTCTTCTTTAACTGACCTATACGATACAACTTAGCATAATATTTTTTCTGTATCCCGGACATCTTAGCACGACGATAACGCTTCACACGACATCGTACTAGCTGTGGTTTTACTTGTATCTGCTGCTTCTTTAGATAAGAGGACATATCCTCCTCTAGAACTCTTTGCCTAATACGTTCCTCTGTATATTCCTCGCCTAATGTTTTACACCTTTTAAATCGTTTCATCCCAGGCGGTTGAACTGCAAGATATTTTCCTTGCTTTATCTCGTATCCTTTTTCCTTGAGCATTCCTAAGAAGTCATCGAACGTATTATTCTGCAAAATACAGGCGTCCATATCACGCTTTATCATGTCTGACCAAACAAAAGGTCCATCTTTACTTACACTCCACTCTTGATAGCCATGATCAGGATCACTTTTCTCATCACCTATCTTAAGTACTGATAATCCATATTCTTCACACAGTCTATTCGTAATCGGTTGTATCTCCTTTTCCCAATCACCTTTTTTATAATGATACTTCCTTCCGTTAATGCAACTTACGCTATTGAATACAATATGTGAATGAACATGGTCCGTATTATCATGAATAGCAAATACTGCTTCGTACTGATTTTTAAGATACTGCTGTATAAACTTTTCTGTCAGCTCATAGGCTGTATCTGGTTCAATCTCTCCTTCTTTAAAAGAAAGCACTATATGATAGCCCTGTCTTTGATCTACTTTTCCAAATTTACGCTTAGTTTCTCTCATCTGTTCAAAGGCCATATCTGGCTGGCAATTGACCCCACCAATGAATCTTGCTTCCTGTGTTTTATCAGGATTCATAATATAATTGATACTTCGCCTTAGATGCCTTCCATGAAATCCACTTCCGCAATCCTTCATATGCATGACCTTACTAATTGCCAATCATAACCACCGCCTCTTTCACTGCTACATTCAGCTTTTTCATATAGGCTACCAAACGTTCCTTATCTGCTTTCGTGTACAATGCTGAATTATTATTATGAACTATCTGGTTAATATTCGTTCCAATATGATTGACCTCATTGATTAAGTCTTTCAGTAACCTTCTGATCTCAGGATAATCATTGGGCTTCTGGCTAATGAGTAACCTTAGATACTCGGCTTCACTCATATTCGCTGCCTTTGCTTTATCTGCAAGCATCTTTGCTTCCTCTGGCATCAATCGCAGTGTTTTTCTTACACAATGAATTCGGTCTGCCAATCCTATCTCCTTCCTCTGTTATCTGTACTATACCGATGAACTTCCTCTGATACTACAGCAACACTTTTCTCTACATCATTAGACTGGTTAAGCTTACTGATAAACTCATCTGCTAATCTTACTGCCAATTTTTCAATTTCTTTCCCATATACAGTTTGATCAAACATACGGTCAAGACAACATTCTTCTTTCTTCAAGGATTCATAACGATTTTGCTCACTGAGAAATTCTATGAAGTCTTTTGGCTTATGTCTCTTTGCATCTGCGTCAAGAATCAATTCATAATTCCATTCGCATACTGCATCGATTGCATCATCAATTGTATAGTCCTCTATCTCCCCATTTTCTTCTGATAGGTCTTTTCGCATCATGTGGTCTTCCTGTATTCCAATAACATAATCATGTCCTTCCATATAATTAAGAAGTATCTGTGCATCTTCCTTTGAAAGGTTCATCAAGATATCGTTATCAGCTAACCAACTCAATAATTCTTCTGGTTCTGTAAATAGTTTCACATCTTTTTTCATTGCCTTTGGTACACCTCCTTATCTGTGTTTCGTACAAAGTTATCATGGCTCACGTGCCCAGAAATTCCCCTGAGCACGGCAAGTTACGCAATAGCGACGTCTCCGTCCTATCGCACCT
>JAEYWQ010000180.1 GCA_023428885.1 Bacillota bacterium | reverse complement strand
ATATTGTCGTTCTCAGCGTAGATAACGTTGAATTCAGTTCCACCTGCGATAAGATCAGCAACTGCCTGCATAGCAAGTGATTCATCCCAACCTTTCATATTCTGGTTAAAAACGATTTCCCAGCCGTTTGCTGCTGCGCCGTCTTCCATGGCTTTGGAACGGCCAACTTGAGCAGAAGAACCTGTGTCACCACCAAGTATAACAATCTTGTTTGTAGCAAGTGCTTGTTTCTTTAACCAATCAACTGCTTTTTTGCCTTCTGCTTCGAAATCAGAACATACCATTGCAGTATAAAGATCTTCCGTCAAATCAAGTTTACGGTCTGCCATAATAAAAGGTATTCCCGCTTCTTTCAGCTTTGGCTACATCTTCCCAACCTGCTGACTGAAGTCCCAAAACTACAAGATAGTCAACTTCTTCTTGAATTAGCTGCTGTGCCTGTGAAATCTGTTTTGCATGGTCACCCTCGCCAAAAACCATCTTTTTCTCAAAACCTGCTGCCGAAAAAGCCTCGTCGAATGATTTAGTGTTTGCGGTACGCCAATCGGATTCGTTTGCATTTGTCTGAACAACACCAACAGTTACTTTTTTGTCACCCTTGGCTGAAGTTGCGCTGTCTTTCGTGCCACATGCAGCAAATGAGAACACAAGCATCAATGCAAGTACAACTGAAATTAATTTTTTCATAAATATCTCCTCCTTCATTTTACAAAAAATTAAGTATACTTATTTACATCTATAAGTATACTTAACTCATTGTTTTGAAAATACGGAAATATTTCTTGTCTTTGTGTTCTTTTTTACTGTGTTTCTTTTTTGTATTCATCTTTGGTTAAGATTCTTAAGATTTTTGTTTGTTTTTTTACGCAAGCTACTATCCGGTCACTTAAAATCTAATAACTCCGCCCTTTACGTTCTATACTGGCATTTTCTGCTTCAAAAACCTTACCCTCCACATAGGATATCTTATCAACCTCTTCCCCTTTTTCTAACCGTTCAATTATCTGGGCAATCAATTCTCCCTGCAGTGGATTACATTCAATGTCTGCGTTAATCAATCCTGCTTCCATCATATCGAAAGCGTCTGATACCGCATCAAAGGAAATGATTGTGATCTCACCCTCAACCCCACAGCTTAATCCAGCTTCTTGGATTGCCTCGATCGCACCAAATGTCATATCATCGTTTTGTGAAACCAACACATCAATATCATCATATTCCTGTAAATATTTTTTCATGACCTCTTTACCCTTTGCTTTGGTAAAATCACCACTTTCATGGGCAAGAATCTTCCAATTATCATGACGTGCAGCCACATCCTCAAAGCCTTTCGACCGTCCAATCTGAGCCGTTGAATTTAATGTTCCTTCCAGGACAACGATATTAATACTATCTGTATCATCCTCACCCTTCTCTTCCGATTTATCTTCTGCTGTTAATGATTTCTTATCCTGTTCCTTGATATCCTCATCCTTTTGTTTCTCCAGATATATTTCCAACCACTGACCTGCCTTTGTACCTTCTGCATACTTGTCCGTTCCCACACATGCGGCATAAAGGTCCTCATCTTCTGTATCAATCATACGATCCACAATAATTACTGGAATACCTGCCTCTTTGGCTTCCTTTAGTACCGTATCCCAGCCAGTTTCCAATACCGGAGCAATTACAATATAATCTACCTCTTGAAATATAAAGCTCCTTACATCCTTAATTTGATTTTCCTGGCTTTGCCTTCCATTAGCATAAATTAAAGAAAATCCATTCTTTTGGGTAAGCGCATTCTGAATCGATTTTGTATTTGCTGTGCGCCAATCCGATTCAGAGCCGAGCTGGGAGAAGCCAACCATAATCAGATCAGAATCAATATCCTCAGTATATTCAGATATACTATTGTGAAGGTTTTCAGGCGGTCTTAGACTACAGCTGACAAGCGCTATCGATCCAATAAAGAAAACCCATAGCATGATTTTTATTTTTCTATTCATATCCTACCTCAAATCACTCTTTCTCTTTTAGGGAATGTCTGAATTCTCATGAAACCATCTAGGCACAAACCTTTCAGACTCCTCCTTGTCTTGCGGGAATTTTAATTAAGATATCTGTGCCTTCTCCTTTTTTGCTTTCTATCTCCAATCCGTACACAGTTCCATAATTCAACTTAATACGCTTATTCACATTTGCAAGGCCAAAACCAGTGCTCTGCTTGCTACCTGGCATCTCAATCTCTTTTCTTAAATTATATAGTTTCTCTTCATCCATTCCTATTCCATTATCAATCACATGGAAGTAGATGGTTTCATTCTGAATTTCACCTGTTACCGTTATCTTCCCTCTTGCTCTTAACATTTTAATACCATGGTATAAGGAATTTTCAATGAGTGGCTGCATAGTCATCTTCAATATTTGATAACCGTACAGTTCTTCGGGGATATGAATCTCATAATCCAAGATATCTTGATATCTTGACTGCTGTATCTTAAGATAACTTTTAATATGTATTTCCTCTTCACGAATCGTAATGAAATCTTTACCCTTACTAACTACTAGCCTGAAAAACTCAGAAAGAGAGACAACGATATCAATTGCTTCTTTGTTCTTATCTCCTTCAATCAACCAGATAATGGTGTCTAATGTATTATATAAGAAATGTGGATTAATCTGGGATTGTAGAAGCTTTGATTCCATATACCTTAAGTTTTCCTGTTCCAACTTGATGCTTTTCACCTGCTGCTCCAGTTTGAAAGCCATATCGTTAAAACTATCAGATAATATTGACAATTCATCATGATTATCGCAGCTTGTCCTTGTTGTAAAATCTCCCTTTGCTACCATCGCAGTCTTATCACATAAGGTCCTGATTGGTTTTGTAATACTGTCCGTCACAAAGATATTAACAAGAACGGATGCAACTATAATTGAAGATAAGGCCACGATCATTGTCACAATTACATTCGTTACCTGTTTATTAAGGCTCTGTCGTATCGCTTCGAAATTCTGAGTTTCATAGTATATGTAATATTGGATTTCCTCCTGAAACAGCTCGGTTAGGATATAGATATCGGATTCCAGCATCTCAAGATTTTCTTCATAGTGGCCTGTCTGCCTTAAGTTATCGCCTATACCATTAATTCTATCCTTGAGGGTATTAAGATTAAGCAGGATGCGCTTAATCCAATCAAGACTTTCTCTGCTGGAAGTAATCTTTTGAAGATTCGTAAAATTGTCTCTTGCCGCTTCGATCAGCTGATAAGGATTCTTTAGATCGCTATTTTGATCAATGGACTCGAAGGTTTCTGCCTCTACAACAATTTTATACATACTTTCGTCCATTTCCTCTTTAAAATTCAGGTTATAGTTATTAGCTGACGTAATCCTTCGTACTATCGTATCATAGGATGTACTATAATTATATAGTGCCGCAATCTGATAAATTGATAGAATAATCATCGGTATGATAATAACTGCGGCTACCAAGAAGAACTTCATCCTTAAGGGGTATTTGATTGGTTTTCCATTAATATAATTTATCATTCTTCACCTTTACCCAAAAGCCTGTATTCTGACGGTGTACAATTCTGTGTTTTTTTAAATATGTAACTAAAATAATGGGAATCCAGATATCCTACTAGATATCCAATCTCCGTTATCCTTTTACCTGAGCATCTTAGATACTCTTTTGCCTTCTCCATACGGATATCTGTTAAGTACTCAATAAAGGTCATTCCGGTTTCCTGATTAAAAAGTGAACTAAAATAATTAGGACTGACATTAACCCTAGAAGCAACCTTATCTAGCGTAAGATCACTCATTGCAAATTTAGAATACATATATTCCTTGGCCTGTTCGATCAAAACAGCATATCGTTTCTGACTGTTCCGATTACGTAGATCAATTGCCTCCTTCAGAATTGACTTATAAAATTCTCTGCAGTCTTCCAATCTTGACAGTTGCTCAGTAACACTTTTCATACTCTTTAGGCTATTGTCTATCTTTTCCTTTGGGTAATTAAGTGCTTTTAAGAATTTCATAATAGCAGAATAGCCATCCATAATAATATAATGCCGAAAAAGAGTTGAACTCATAGCGTTGGAGCCAAAACCTTCAAAATAACTGTCTACAAATTCATCTACATCATGAATGGTACCCCTCTTCAAGAAATCTTCCAATAGATTTCTGTCAAGTTTCTCAAGGTTTAACTCACTGACATTAATCAGATTTCCTATCTGAGCTTTCATATTACTCACATCATGATAAGATAAGAACTGATCCTTGCACTCAAAGTAACGAAGGGAAAATGCACTGTTAGCGTCCAGATAAGACTGCTGTAGATCGCGAACACGATGAACGTTACGACCAATTCCACCAAAATAATGTACCTTCTTATCACAGATGTGGATTAATAAATCACATAGTTCCTGAGTCAATGCCTTCATCTGAGCTTCATTTTCACTTAAGAGGATAAAAGCCCATCCATCCATACCACGTTCAAATACTTTTATGTTAGAATAATCCCTGAGAGCTTGCGTCATTTTTGCTTCACATTGTACGATTTCATTAGAATACTCATACATATCCTCTTGACCTTTGAATTGAAAGAGCATAACGCAAAAAATACTTGCCACCATATTGATACCTAGTTCTTCTTCCTGTTCAATGATCTGTGAAAGCGACATTTTCCCACTAACTAAGGCATTAAAAAAATCCTTCCTTTTTTCACCCTGCTTCTGATAAACTAAAAACCGATACTGTTCCAGTATCTGTTTCTCCTTCCGTTCCTTCTCAATCGTTGTAGCTGCATTCTTGATTGCAGCTACCAATTTCGTAGGTGTCAACGGTTTCAACAAATATTCACTGACACCAATATCAATTGCCTGTTGTGCATATCCAAAATCACTATATCCGCTAATAATAATAATTTTCAGATGAGGCATATCCTTTTTTAATAATTTACTTAGTTCAAGACCGTCCATGAAGGGCATCTTAATATCTGTAATCAGAATATCTGGCTGTGCCTTAATAATCATCGGATAAGCCAATTCACCGTCGCTGGCATCCCCCACGATTGTAAAATCCTCTTCTTCCCATAGACTATTGTTCTTTATCCCTTCTCGTATAATGATCTCATCTTCGACTAAAAAAACCTTATACATAATCTTCCTCCTAGCTAAACGCTAATCATCCTGGAAATTTCAAAAAATATATGTTGTATCTAAAGATCATAATCTTCATAGTAATCGGGTCAACTGTAGAAAGTAAAATTAATTTTTGTTGGCTTATATTGGTAATATTCTAATGATACCATAATACTTAACACCTTGTAAATTTATTTGTAGGACTGCTTTTTCGTTCATGCTCCCAACTCAAACGCCATAATGTCATCATTTTTGTTTATAACATCATCTGCATTCTTTTAAATAATCTGGACAAACTAGTAAATAATTCAAATTTAAGTAAGTAAAATAATTCAGTGAGGTGTTGATTATGTTTGCAGTAAAAGAGAAAGCTCTATCAAATCAGATAGAAAAAACCTTTTATAAGAAAATTTTTTCTAATCTTTTTTCTGATCCTTGCTCCATTCAATTCTGGGATGGTGAAGAAATTACCTATGGCACTGGAAATAGCCGTTTTAGAATTCTACTCAATGAACCATTAGCAATATCAGATATCATAGCTGATCCATCCGTATCTTTTGGGGAAGCTTACATGCTAAAAAAGCTTGATATTGAGGGAAATATAAAAGATGTGATTGAGTCCCTTTATAAAAGCTCAAAGAGTTTTTTAAAGGACAAAGAAAAATATAGCAAACTTTTGAATCCGATCAAGAACACATTAAGAAAGAGCAGGGAAAATATAAGCTTTCATTATGATATCGGAAATGATTTCTATGAATTGTGGCTAGATAAATCAATGACCTACTCCTGTGGCTATTTTAATTCTGAAGAAGATACCCTTGAACAGGCACAAGCTAATAAGGTGGATTATATCCTTAAGAAATTGAATTTAAAAGAAGGTCAAACCTTGCTTGATATCGGTTGTGGCTGGGGTGAATTAATATTATCTGCTGCCAAAAAATATAAAGTAAAAGCATTCGGTGTTACTTTAAGCCAGGAGCAAATGGAGAAAGCCAGTCAAAGAATTAAAGAAGAAGGCCTTGAAGAATTAGCCGAAGTTCAGTTAGTGGATTATCGTCAAATTAAAGATAAAACCTTTGATAAAATAGTAAGTGTAGGTATGATCGAACACGTTGGAAAAGAATATCTTGCAGAGTATTTCAATGTAATTAATTCCTTGTTAAACGAAGGAGGGATCTCCTTACTTCATTGTATCACAAGTTTAAAAGGTGGGAATAACTCCTGGATTAATAAATATATCTTTCCTGGCGGGTATGTTCCCTCGGTATCTGAACTTGTGAGCAGTATATCATCAGAGTCCTTTTATCTTCTTGACTTGGAAAGCTTAAGACGGCACTATGAACGTACTCTAGAATGTTGGTCCCATAATTTTGAACAAGCACTAGCAATCATAAAGCAAATGAAGGATGAAACTTTTATCAGAATGTGGCGCCTATATCTCAATTCGTGTGCTGCGTCATTCAAAGCTGGTAATATTGATGTTCACCAATTTCTCTTTTCCAAAGGGGTCGTAGAGGATATACCTTGGACAAGAGATTATTTATATGATGATAAGAATTGACTAGTAAAGGGGACAGGCTGATCTAGCATATCACCTGTCCCCTTGTTTTTCCTTGCTATTTTCTTGTTATTTCCTTGTTATTTCCTTGCTATTTCCTTGTTATTTCCTTGTTATACCCTTGTTATACCCTTGTTATACCCTTCTTATATCAACGTATTTATAGGGACATTTAAAACCTCGTGAAAATAACGTAGAGAAATGTATCTATGAGTAATAAACTAATCGTTCTTTATATAGGTAATTACAAAAGCCGGAAGCGCATATACAAATCCAAACAGAGAAGCATACACACCGAAATGCTTTACCGATACATAACTCAAGACAATATTCACATGAAAGCAGAAAAGCGTATTAATAAAAAACATTGCTTTTTTAAGATGCTCCTTGTCCTTGCTAAAAGCATACTCATTTAAGGCAAGTATCGTCTGACGAAAATTATTGGTTGAAAATACACTTGAACTGGTATATCCCCTCGTTCCACTAAATACGCACCATTGAGTCGAAAGCATAAAAAACATCGGAAGTAGACCCACTACTGCACCTGCATTAGTAGGTATTGCTGCAAGAACTAGAAAACCTACCATATCAACTGCTATGCTATAGCGTTGTAGATTGATATGTGTCTTCTTTGAGAGAAGAATGGACAACTCAATTCCCGCAAAATACAGCAAAAGTCCGGTTAGTCTAAGTACAAGCTCCGCTCTATTTCTTCCCAATATATTTCCTTCTCTCCTTTAGAATACTTGATCGGTGGCTTCACTCACGTCAATCATTTCTGATTACCGCTATTACCATTTATCCCTTCTGTAACATATTTAGTCGCTTTTTGGAGAATGAATAATCTATTAATTTTTAGTTAATGTCTTTGAGTAGTAGCTATTTTTATTCCTTATAATGATTACCTCAATTTTGTTCTAACCGTGAGTATATGATTTAATATTAAAAATGCAATTAAACATACTACTGCAAAGCCTGGTAGTAACCAAATCATAACCTGCTGTCCACTATTCAGCTCCGAACCACAATATAAATACAAGCCAATCCCAACGAACCAGCCCATTATCGAAAAAGCCACAATTTCGCTAAGTTCGATTGTCTTACTAAGTATAATTATTATCACAAGCAAAGATGTTAACCATAACATACCTTTTTGGACCATCCTCAGCACAACTACTATTGATCCTTCATATTCTACAAGTCGATCTTCTTGATTCGTAACTTTATT
>JAEYWQ010000173.1 GCA_023428885.1 Bacillota bacterium | reverse complement strand
TTATTATAGTAAGCAAGTGTTAAGTTAAGTCCTACGATTTGTAGAATATCTGACCCTTTTTTCAAAGATATCTGACTATTATCCAGATAGTAAACTCCCAACTTCTTTAATTCTTCAAGATATTCCTGATATCCGTTATTCGCATGCCTTGCAGCAAGTTCCCACTTCAATTCGTGATTACCAGGTGCATAATAAATCACGTAATCTTTCGCTAAATCACGAATGACAGAAAGAGCAACACTATGATTTTTTGTATTGCTATTCGTAACCATATCCCCAGCAATCAAGATTGCATCAGGATTACAGTTCCTAATTTGCTTGATCAGTTTTTCATTCCCTCTCCCGAAACTCTTCTGATGTAAATCGGTTAGACAAACAAAACGAATTCCTTCAAACGCAGGTGGAACTTGCTCCTGTTCTATCAGATAGTTCGTTGTTGCAAGTCTTTTATTTTCAAATATACTATAGATAATTAGACATAGGATTAGAATCAGTAGTCCAGTAACAAACGGCATATATTAATCCTTTCTTATTAACTGTTTGTTTTCTATACACTTCAGCCTATGAGGCCGCGAGATATGGATGCCATTACATCATATAGCTGCAATTGGCATCCAGAAAATAGCCATGATACTCTATATACTATATCTTTAGCTTGAGCTTATGTCAATCATAAGAGTTGAATGATTTCTTAGAAGTATTCCTTAATCAGATTCTTAAAATAATCACCATACCCTGCTTTATCTATTGCTTCCGTAGCATAGATGCTGACTTTCCCGATTTCACTTCCATTATAAAAGTAAGTGATCTCACCAATCACATCGGTGGTTTTGCACGGAGCATTAATCGATTCAAACATCGTAACTTTCTTAGTAATATCCTTTTTATTCACATCTTTTGTACATAAATAGGAGAATTTTTGCTTTAGTTGACCTGTAACTTCCTCCTTTACTCCCTTTTTGACATATACCAATGGAATCTCTATATCACTTCCATCATCTATGTAAATGGAGCAGTTTGCATATCCATAATTTAATAATTTAGCAGCTTCAGCAAATCTTGTTTTAGTATCTGGTGCTGCCATAATAACAGCAATCAGATCCATATTATCTCTTCTTGCAGTTGCTGACAGACAGTATTTTGCGAGACCAGTAGAACCTGTCTTTAGACCTGTGATACCATTATACGATTTGATTAATTTATTCGTATTGGTAAGTCCGAATTCCGTTTGCCCCTTCTTCGTAGTATGTACAAATGTATCCATCCATACCGTGGAGTAATTGCTAATCTGAGGATATTTTGTAATCAACTCACGCGACATCAAGGCAACATCCATGGCACAGGTATAATGGTTGTCAGTGTCTAAGCCATAGCAATTGACAAAATTCGTATGATCCATACCCAATTCTTTGGCTCTTTGATTCATCCTGGCCACAAAGGATTCTTCTGAACCTGCTATATGTTCAGCCATTGCAACAGAAGCATCATTGGCACTTGCAATGCTAATACATTTAATCATCGTATTAACATCCTGGGTTTCATATGGTTCAAGAAATACCTGGGAACCACCCATAGAGGCTGCATGTTCACTTACAGAAACAGAGTCTGTCATCTTAATCTGACCGCTCTCTAATGCTTCAAAAATCAATAATAAGGTCATGACTTTAGTAATACTAGCAGGCCGTAATTGCTCTGTAGCATTCTTTTGGTAAATAATCTGTCCTGTGGATCCTTCCATAAGTACAGCAGCTATTGAAGTAATCTCAATATCGGAAGCTAAGTTATCTGTCGAAGGTTGCATGAGTATCCCTGTTTTTGCGGCCTCTTCTTCTATTGATGACTCGTTTTCACTTGATAATTCATTCTCACCTGTTACTTCCTTTTCAACTGATAATTCGTGGTCACTAATCTTATTTTCTTCCTCTTTTGAAGTATTTACTCCTTTATCCACTTTTGTTTCTGCTGCATAAACCCATTGGCTACTCGTAAATACAATAATCAATGCCAACCCAATCGCAAATAATTTCTCAGTGAATTTATTTTTCACCTTAACCTCCATTATGTCTGCATCTAAACCATTAATTATTATATTGTAGTCGAGCTGTTCAAAAAATATGACAAGTAGATGATTAGTTATTATTCAACTTTTACCTTACATGTCATGGTTCTCCCTTTTGCTTTTACCGTAATCACAGCCTCACCTTTAGCGATCCCAGTAACTTTACCAAAAGTCGACACTTTTGCTATCGAAGGATTGGAACTACTATAACTTTCAAATAACCAACAGCCTTTGACATTTAGATCGGAGCTCTCCCCTACCCTAAGATTTAAAGATGTATGATTAAGTTTTATGACTTGTACACGGCAAGTTAATACTTCCCCCTTGACTTTTACATGAATAAATGCAAGACCTGGCTGATATGCAGTAACCCTCCCCATTAAATTAGCATATGCCACTTTATAATCAGTGGATACAAAGCTTAATCTCTGATTAATATTCTTCACGCCTAAGTGAAAATGTTCTCCACTGATTAATACCTTATCTCGCACCGTCAGATAATTCCCAAACTTAGGGACATAAAACCAATATCGATAATACAAGGATGTCCTCGGTATAATAATCTTAAGAACTAAAACTATTATTACGAGGACCATAAGTGCTCTCATTATTGCTTTTGGAAATTTTTCAATGAATTGCATGGGTATCACCACTCAAGTCTTTGATTTATCTTATGCTAGAACTGCTTGAGTTTATTCGACACTCTTTAAGGATTCAACCATATCTATCTTTTTTAACTTAAAGTACATAAAAAAACAGATCAAAAGTGAAAAGATAAAGGTAAATATACCTGAGATAACATAACTCAATGGTTTAATCACACGACCAAACATAACCGCATCGATTTCACATGTCTGGATTACAAATCCATGCAAGACCTTACCTAAGGCCACACCAAGTCCAATACCAATGATTGTTAGTAGGATATTCTCTCTCATCACATAAGAGTTCACTTCTCCATCATAAAAGCCTAGAACCTTTAAGGATGCTAATTCTCTTCTACGCTCATTAATATTAATATTACTAAGATTATAGAGTACAATAAATGCAAGTAATCCAGCACTTAGAATCAATACATAGGTAACAATATTTAAGCTTTCTAGCATTTCGTCAATCCGCTCGTTTAGACTCTTTGTAGACTCAACCGACATAATATCGTCATTGCTTAAGATATCAGCAAGTAGACTCTCTTCATTTGCTTCACTCAACTTAACCGTACGAAGTAGTGCACCATTGTACTCTGGCAATTGACTACTAAGTTGTTGATAGAGCGACTCCGTCATAAAGATATAATGTCCTAGATAATTCTCTGCTATTGCAGTAACAGCAACTGGAATTGTTCCTTGCTTTAAAAGATTAATTTCTATAACATCACCAACTACGATATCCAACATGTTAGCATACTTTTCTGTAATAATAACCCCATCATTAGTTATCTCATATTGCTGACGGCTTTCACGATCACGCAATACAAAGAACCGTGGTATTGCTTCTTTTTCTAATACATATAAGCTAGCAGATTTACTCAACTCCTTATGAGTAGCTTCAATACTTTTACTATATAAAAACTCGGCTTCCTGGATTCGATTGTCATCTAAAAACTTAGTAAGTGTTTCTTGCTTTTTCGTATCACTCATGTCAGCCTCAAATACTACTTGTGCATCCTGAAGCCAGAGTTCCTCATACTGAAGGTCTGCTATCACACCAATAGAATCTTTTAAACCAAACCCTACGATAATGAGCCCCATACAGCCTGCAATGCCAATTACAGTCATAAGTAGGCGTTTCTTATAACGGAATAAATTACGCACCGTTGACTTCTTCGTAAAGTTCATATGGTTCCAAATCATTGGTAGCCGCTCCAAGAGAATTCTTTTTCCTGCTTTCGGAGCCGTTGGACGCATAAGATTTGCTGGTTCCAATCTTAAATCAGCCATGCAGGCAATATACGTTGCTATCATGGTGCAAACAATTGCCAGAGCGGATGCTAAGATTCCATAGTAAGGTTGATAGTTGGTAAGGATATAAGGCAGACCTGCATACATAATACGATAGGCATCTATTATGATATAAGGAAACACCTTTTGTCCAATTAAAACACCAAGAAAAGATCCTAGTATGGTGGCAAGAAATGCATATTTCATGAACTTACCAGCAATTGCATATTTCCCATACCCCAAGGCCTTAAGGATACCTATCTGAGTTCGCTGTTCATCTACCATTCTCGTCATCGTAGTTAAGCAAACCAATGCTGCTACAAAGAAGAAGATGGCAGGGAATACTTTAGCAATTGCATCGATACGATCTGCATCTGTTTGATAAGAAACATAGGATACAATCCAATTACGATCCCCTACATACCATTCTGGCCTTGCAATCTCATCAAGTTTCTTCTGACCTTCCTCTATGGTCTCTTTTAAATTGTCCAGCTCTTGCTGGGCAGTTTGAAACTGTTTTGTGACTTCGTCCTTCTTTCCTTCTAATTCAGAATTAGTTAGATCATAAGTTGCACTTAGCTCTTCTAAGTGCTGTAAATAAGGGGCTAGTACAGTTTGAATATCGCCTTGGCCATAGGAAAACTCTGCTAACTTTTCTTTTTTCTCATCAATTTGGGCGCTTAGGCTATCAATTTGCTCCTTTAGGGCAAGTAGTTCCTGCTCTGGTCCCTCAAACTCTGCAAATGCCTGCTCTTTCTTTACTTCTAATTCGTTTACGGCCGCATCTAATTGAGTTTGCCCCTCATTTAGTTCTTCCCTCGGTTCCTTAGTAATTTCTTCATATCTAGCACTACAACGCTCATTCGAAATTAATTTTATTGCTTCTTTTCCCTTTTCAACTAGGGCTTCGTATTCCTCACTATAAGCACTTAACCCCTTTGCTCCTTTTATGGTAGCATAGACTTCTTGATAGATTTCTTGCTTATAGTTGGATATTGCAAGAACAATAAAGCTGTTCACATTACCATTACCAATGTCACCATTTCCCCGAAAAAAAGAAATATATCTGGGATCAATACAGCTTCCCACAATTGTTAGCTTAAGTTCATGTAAACTTTCGCTTAAATCTTCCTTTTCCAAAGTTAATTGTATCTGATCTCCGATCTTATAACCGGTGTTACTTAAGAATAGTGTATCTACCATACATTCTGAATTATTTTGCGGTCTTCTTCCCTCCATCAGATAAAACTGGTTTACCTGATCATTCAAGGAGTAGGATTTTACGACAAGGCTCTGATCATTGGCCAGCACAAATACTTCCTTGGAATATGATCCTTCCACAGTTTCTATCTGCGGAAGTTGTTCCAAGGCATCTAAATCAGCCTGTGTCATTCCATAGGAACCTGCAACCGATAGGTCCATAAAATTGGTCTTATCATAAAAGGAATCACTAGTTTCTAGCATATCATCTTTGGTAGCTCGAAGGCCCGAAAAAAAGGATACCCCCAATGCTACAATAAGCAGAATCGATGCAAATCGCGTCCATGTTCTTTTCAATTCCATCCGGAAATCTTTATGCAAAGCACGTTTTTTCATAAAGTTAATCAAACCTTTCCACAGTCTGCATACTTTCGCAGCTACTATTAGTTACTATTTAAGCATAAAGCTTTATAGCAATAATTTTGATTACCACTCAATCGTCTCCACATCCACTGGATTCTCGTTCTTAATCACCTCACGAACCTTTCCATTCTTAATCCGAATCAAGCGATCGGCCATGGGTGCTATTGCCAGATTGTGAGTGATAACCACAACTGTCATTCCTTGCTTACGGCTCATATCTTGCAAAAGCTTTAGAATTGACTTTCCGGTATTATAATCTAGTGCTCCGGTTGGTTCATCACATAATAAAAGTTTTGGATTCTTGGCTATCGCTCTTGCTATAGAAACACGTTGTTGTTCACCACCGGAGAGTTGTGCTGGGAAATTGTGAACTCGATCCTCCAAGCCAACATCTTGTAACACCTTGGTTGCATCGAGAGGATGTTTGCAAATCTGAAGAGCTAATTCAACATTTTCCTTGGCGGTCAGATTTGGCATTAAATTATAAAACTGAAATACAAAACCGATATCATCTCTACGGTAAGAGATTAGCTTTTTCTTACGATATTGACTAATGTCCTGACCATCCACATAAATCTTGCCACTAGTACAGGTATCCATGCCGCCTAAGATATTAAGAACCGTTGTTTTTCCTGCACCGCTCGGACCAACAATCACAGCAAATTCTCCTTTTTCTATCTCAAATGACATTCCATCCGAAGCATGTATCGTTACATCTCCCATTTGATAACTTTTTTCTACGTCTATCAATTCTACAAATGCCATAAGAAACCTCCTTAAAACTTATGAATTCCATCCTTAGTCACAATACCATAGATGTGGTTTGGAACCTGAACTTTATCAGCCGTTATGGTATAGGCATTTAAGAAGCGAACTTTCGCAGCTGCTAATTTATCCTTATCATTGGCATATAAGGTAGCCAGTGGTGTGGAAGGATCAACATAATCACCAATTTTTTTATGAATCTTCATACCAACGGTTAAATCAATATCACTTTCTTTGGTCTCACGTCCTCCTCCAAGAATCAAGGAAGTCATACCAATCTCATCAGTATGAATATGGCTAATATAACCCTCTTTCATAGCCGTTACTTCTTCTACAAGGCTAGCTTTTGGGAATAGACTTGTATCATAGACAGGCGCATCATTGCCCCCCTGGTAACGAACAAATTCTGCAAATTTATCCAGAGCACTTTTGTCTTCAATGGTTTTTAATAGCATAGCTCTTGCTTGCTCTGGATCTTGTGTCACTCCAGCTCCAATTAGCATATAAGAAGCTAAGGTAAGACTGGCATCTAATAAATCCTCAGGACCTCGTCCTTGTAAGGTCTCAATTGCTTCGATCACTTCCAGATTATTCCCTACCGCTACTCCTAGTGGCTGATTCATATCAGAGATGACCGCATAAGTCTGTCTACCAATGTTATTACCAATATCAACCATAGTTTTTGCAAGGTCAAAAGAACCCTCCAAGGTCTTCATAAAAGCACCTGAACCAGTTTTTACGTCTAACACAATAACGTCAGCACCTGCAGCAATCTTCTTACTCATAATAGAACTTGCTATCAGTGAAATATTATCTACTGTTGCAGTAACATCACGTAGAGCATAGATCTTCTTATCTGCTGGTGCTAAGTTTGCCGTTTGACCAATAATTGCAAGTTTCATCTTATTCACATTTTCAAAAAATTGCTCATCACTTAATGAGGTAGAAAAGCCTTCAAAACTTTCTAATTTATCAATGGTTCCACCAGTATGACCAAGACCACGACCTGACATCTTTGCTACAGGCACACCTAAGGCAGCTACCATTGGCCCTATCACAAGAGAAGTCTTGTCACCAACACCTCCGGTACTGTGCTTATCTACCTTTCTACCTTCTATCTTTGAAAGATCCAGCATCTCTCCGCTATGTGCCATCGCCATCGTAAGATAGGTAGTTTCTTGCATATCCATCCCCTTCAGACAAACTGCCATAAGAAAAGCTGCCATCTGATAGTCAGGAATACTTCCTTTGGTGTAGCCATCAATAATAAATTCTATCTCATTCTTCGTTAAACTTTCTGAAGCTTTTTTCTTTGTAATCAAATCATACATTCTCATAAATTATCTCCCTTAAAACGATTCTTTTGTTATAACTAATCTTTGGTTTATCTTACCTTTTAAGTATACCCAATCTTTTCATTAGGTACAATAGTTTTTACTAGCGAAATTTTATTCATAATTTTAATTAAATATTCGACAATAAGGGAAAAAGAATTGACGAATGAAAGAAAAAGTTTTACAATAGGACAAATGTAAATCATTCAAACAATGAGATAAGAAAGGTCAGGTGTATAATATGAGTTTCCACTATGTTCGTCAGGTAATGACCCCTGAAGAGTTAAAAAGTGAATATCCAATGACAGAATACGGCATCTGTGTTAAGAAAGAACGGGATGCTATGATTAGAGATGTTTTTACTGGTGCTTCTGATAAATTTATTGTAATCATCGGACCATGTTCCGCTGATAATGAAGATGCAGTACTTGATTATATACATCGTTTAGCGAAGGTTGCTGATAAGGTTTCTGATAAGCTTATTATCATTCCTAGAATTTATACGAATAAGCCAAGAACCACAGGAGAAGGCTATAAAGGAATTATCCATCAACCAAATCCAGAGGCAGAGCCAGATATCCATGAAGGTTTAGTTGCCGTTCGTAAGATGCACTTACGTGCCATCAATGAGACTGGATTAACTGCTGCAGATGAGATGTTGTATCCTGAAAATTGGCCTTATGTAGATGATATGCTTTCCTATGTTGCGGTAGGTGCTCGTTCTGTGGAAGATCAACAGCATCGTCTCACCATAAGCGGTATGGACGTACCAGCTGGTATGAAGAATCCAACTTCAGGTGACTTATCTGTTATGATGAATTCTTGTATCGCAGCGCAAAGTTCACATACCTTCTTATACCGTTCTTGGGAAGTTAATACAGACGGTAATCCTCTAACCCACACCATCTTACGAGGTGCTGTGAATAAACATGGACAGTGTATCTCCAACTACCACTATGAAGACTTAACTAGACTTCTTTCCATGTATCAAGAAAATCCTGGCTTAGAGAATCCAGCTACCATCGTGGACGCAAACCATGCGAATTCAAATAAGACTTATTCAGAACAACCACGTATTGTAAAGGAAGTTCTACATTCCCGTAAATTGAATGAAGATCTTGCTAAACTTGTAAAAGGTGTTATGATTGAAAGTTACATCGAACCTGGTAATCAAAAGGTAGGTGGCGGTGTTTATGGAAAGTCCATAACAGATGCTTGTATTGGATGGGAAGCATCTGAAAAATTAATTTATACAATAGCAGATAATATTTAAGGAATGTAAGCCAAAGTGACAGGGGGACAGATTAGTTGTGACACATGTTATGTGTCAATTAACCTGTCCCCCTGTCACTTTGTCACCCCGTCCTCTTAAGTATACTGTATCTATTAGGCATTACTCAATGTTAGATAACTTGATTTTAGATAATTTTCGTAATAAACCACTGCATCATTTTCTGTATCTGTTCGAAGCTGGCTAATCTGATCATAATTTTCTTGTAAGATATCCACAATTTTTGGATCAAGTGCACCATTTGCGGCCATCCCAGAGAATACCTCTAACACTTTCTGCCCTTCCATCCCCTGTCGATAAGGTCGATTTTCCGTGAGAGCGCAAAAGATATCTGCAACTGCCATAATTCTTGAACCAAGAGATAAATCTTCTCCAGATATATGGAATGGATATCCTTTACCATCCACACGTTCATGATGAAAGGCTGCCCATTCCTTAATTAATCGAAATTGAGGAATTAAACTTAAGAGCTGATAGGTATAATAAGAATGTGCTCGTACCTCATTAAACTCATCTTCATTCAATCTACCTGGTTTCTCAAGAACTTCATTATTCACTGCAAGTTTCCCTAAATCATGTAAGTATCCCGCAATTAGCATCATTTTGCATTCATATGGTGAGAAACACATAAGTTCTGCGATATAAGCAGCCGTCTTAGCCACACAAGCTGAATGCTTGGCAGTAAAGCTACTTCTAAAGTCGATAATACGCGAAAATATAAATGCCAAGTCGATGACGTCATCAATCTCTAATTCCACAATATCGAAAACACTTGTGTTAATCTTGTCTACTGGAGAATCTGAAAGCAAATCCAACCAGATAAAGTCAAGTTTTGATAATTTCATGACAGTATCAACTAATTCTGACTCAAACTCATGCTCACGATTCTCATTGATATAAGAAAGAATCATAGGTAGCTGGGATAATACATTCATATCTGATTTTAATTTAATACAAATTCGGTCTGCAAGATGTATGATATGACTGCCATAAGGCACTTTTCTATTGCGATAAGTAGTTCCCTTCCCATATTCCCAAGGAATATGATGATACTGAATAATTTCTGCAGAGTTCTCTAAGGGCTTAAAATTAGCAAGAACCTGCGAACCAACCATTGCGTGATTGTGAATGGTGAGCGGTTCCTCCTCAATAATCTCCAAGACCTCCTTACGGGAAATCACCCCAATGTCATGCACAAGCGCAGCTAAGAAGATATCTTTTTGCTCCTCTATAGGTAAATTCTGCTCACGTGCAATATAATAAGAAAGATAAGCCACTTGTTGGTGATGATTATCTAACAAGGGTGAAATTAAATCCCCTGCGCTTGATATACATTTTAATAATTCAAATAGATTGACCAATACTTTATTCATTCGTTGCCTTTCACTCCATTTATCATGAATGTTTTTATTCTATCGTTCATTACGAGGATGAGTTCTCTGATAAGTAGAAAACGTTTCACCACTCTGAGTTTTTACAAATCTCTGAGCAGCAATTCCCTCAGAAACCCCTAGTAATTCTTGTATACTTTTTATATCCGCCCCATTTTCAATCATATGTGCAGCAAAGGAATTTCGAATTGTTTGAAGTGAGAAATTCTCATCTATCTGTGCTTTAATCGCATATTCCTTAACTAATTTCCAGATTCCCTGTCTGGTGAAGGGATTACCAAGTCGAGTGCAAAACAAGTATTCCTGCTCCATTGTCTCTTGCTTTCCATGCCTGATTTGGTCCAATTGACTTAGGTATTCAGTTAGTATTTCCTTTGCAACCACACCCAAGGGGAGAACCCTCTGGTGGCCATCTTGCGTTATGGTAACACAGCCAAACTTCAAGTTAATATCTGATACTTTCAATTGAATCAATTCAGAAGCTTTCATTCCAGTTGCATAAAGAAGCTCTAACATACAACGATCACGCCTTCCTTGTGGAGTTTGCATATCAGGAACATTCAGTAACTCCTTCATCTGTTCATAAGTAATAATTTTAGGTTCTACCTTTACTACCTTCGGTGGACGAATACACTCCATTGGATCTTCTTCTATTACGTGTTTCCGT
This sequence comes from Bacillota bacterium, assembly GCA_023428885.1. Taxonomy (GTDB): domain Bacteria; phylum Bacillota; class Clostridia; order Lachnospirales; family Lachnospiraceae; genus Lachnoclostridium. The sequence goes on along the minus strand of JAEYWQ010000173.1, from coordinate 5,083 downwards.
ATAAGAAAAAGGATAAAATTTCGAATAGCTGCTAAACTCCTTGAGATCGTGGCATTGGATTTCCCATTCTTTTTTAGACTGAGTTGATATGCCTTTATTCTGGTATCGGTTATTTTATTGAAATCATTAATATTTTCATCTTCTAGATAATCCAAAAATTGCTTTAGATCCGTAGCATACGCACTTAACGTATTCGTCGATACCCCTTTCACGTCCCGTAAATACATAATATACTTATTTAACCATTCGTTCATCATTCCTCTTTCTGCAAATCAACCCATGGCTAACGTTTCGCATGCTCTTTGTAAGCCAAAATCGCTGATATTGTCTTTGCATCCTGAATCTCGCCTTGAAGTATCTTAGTTACCAACTCATCTAAGGAATAGCGTTCAATTTCAACAAATTCATCTTCATCCAAATTTTGTTTTGCTAATGTAATATCGGTCGTATAATAGATGCTAATCATTTCATTACAAAAAGCAACCGTCGTGTATAAATCAAGAAGATGTTTCACCTCTCCAGCCCGGTAACCGGTTTCTTCCTCTAGTTCTCGTGCCGCAGCATCCTTTGGATCTTCATTTAAGTTTAGTCCTCCCGCTGGGATTTCTAAGGTATATCGCTCAGGAGCGTTTCGGTATTGGCGTACCATAATAATCTTTCCATCCGTATCCACAGGAACGATTGCTGATGCACCTTTGTGGTGAAGGTAATCCCATTCTGCTAACCTGCCATCTGGTAGTTGCATTGTATCATTATAAAAATCAACAATATGCCCTTTATGAATTAGCTTACGATCTACTCTTTTATATTCTCCCATCTCATCCTCCCAATATCAAAATATTCCTACCCGGTGGTGTGCGTCTTATCACCTAGTGCTCATTATAGGAATTTCAGAAGAAATTCCTAAATAAGATTTTCTTCTATTATATGAAACAAGTGAACAAAAGTAAAGAATACCTTAAAATAACCCTAAAACTCTACGTACCACATAAGTTCCTAAGAAGGTTTCTATAACAGCTCCCAGGAGTAAGATGCTGGCTAAGATCCCAAGTAAAGGAAGATATTTCTTAATTAAAACAACATTATGCAAGCTCGGAGTTGCCTGACCATAATTCATCTCCAGTGTCAGCTGGTAACAATATCTCACACACAAAAATGCTACTGGTAGATATAAGAGCCCATGTGGAAATAGGTAGGATATAGATAATAACACTCCTTTCCCACCAAAAGAAATGGCCAAAGCAGTGGTTAAGTAACCAAATTGAAATGCCTTACTTATGATAACCCATATAATATATGGCAGACCTAAAATTGTTAGACTCATAACCCATATCAAAAGAAAGTTCTTAAGTAAGGATATTACAATATATTGAAATAAGTCCTTATACTGTATGTCCATTTTCTTGATAGTATTAAAATATCGGCTACTCAAGCTATCAATTCCCACAGATAACAGATTCTGTGTTAACTTTGCAAATATACAACCCAAGATAAGACTTATGAAGAAAAGAATGATGGCAAATTTCAATGGTTCCTTCTTCCCTAACCTCAATCCATTAGGTTTCATGTCCCTTCCTCCAATCATCCTGTAATCTAAGAAACCTATCATTTTGATAAGTCATCCTTATCTATTCATATGATTGAGGGGAAACGAATATTACTATTTCAATTTGAATTATTCACAGGTAAGTGCAGTTACAAATGCTTCGATACGATCCATTCCTTTGGCAATCTTGTCGATGGAAATTGCATAAGACAAGCGAATATGGTCTGCAAAACCAAAGTCTTCACAAGGAATCACTGCAACCGAGTAATCTTCAATCAGTATTTTTGCTAAGCGATTTACATTAGCTACCTTTTCTCCTTGATAACTCAATGATAGTATTTCATTCACATCAATAAAGAGGTAGAAAGCTCCCTTGGGTTCCATTGCAAATAAATGAGGAATCTTACAGACTCTATCATACATATATTTTCTTCTTTGATTGAATTCTATCAGCATATCATTTACTGTATCTTGAGGTCCTGTAAGGGCTTCAATCGCTGCTTTTTGCGCAATGGAATTGGGATTAGAGGTCTGATGTGATTGAATGGATCCCATCAATTTCGCAATCTCAACACTAGATCCTGTATATCCTATTCTCCATCCAGTCATAGCATAGCTCTTAGCCAAGCCGGAACAGGTAATGGTTCTTTTATATATTTCATCGTTCAAAGATGCTATACTGATGAATTCCTCATCTGTATAGACAAGGTTTTCATACATCTCATCAGCTATCACAAAGATATCCTTCTCAATGACAACTTTCGCAATTTCTTTTAACTCTTGTCTTGTATATAACATACCTGTTGGGTTATTTGGTGTATTTAATATCAAGGCCTTTGTGTTCTTAGTACAAGCATCCGCCACCTGTTTTGCTGTTATCTTATAATTTTGTTCTTTCCCAGCACGAATAAAAATAGGAATACCGTCAGCCAAACGAACAATTTCAGGATAGCTTAGCCAATATGGGGCTGGAATAATTACTTCATCCCCTGGATTTAAAATAGCTTCAAAGATATTTGTCAGTGAATGTTTTCCACCATTACTGATCACAATCTGATTTGGTTCATATTGCAAATGATTAAAACGTGCAAATTTGTCACAAACAGCTTTTTTTAATTCAGGCATACCAGAAGCTACGGTATATTTTGTAAACCCCTCTTTGATAGCCTTCATTGCTGCATCATTGATATTATCCGGAGTATTAAAATCAGGCTCTCCTGCACCAAATCCAATAACATCAAAACCTTTATCCTTTAATTCCTTTGCTTTTGCTGTAATGGCAAGCGTGGAAGACGGCTTAACTGCTCGTGCCTTTTTCGACAATGCTAATGACATACAAATTCTCCTGCTCTCTTTTTTCATCCCAATTACAAGCAAATACCTGCTTGCGCCAAACTTTTATCATCATAAAATACCAAACTTAATTGATTAGATAATCGACTTATACAAGATTGTATACACGAATTACCTAATACATTATAACAAATGCTTTCTCAAATGCAAGCACAAAAAGAAAAAACATGGATCCGAATTATCTCGTTCCATGTTTTTAATACTATCCAATAAATTCACAGGCAGCAAGAGCTGCAATTGCACCATCAGAAGCAGCGGTGGCTAATTGTCGAATCGCCTTTGTTCTACAATCACCTGCTACAAAGATACCAGCTTCATTCGTCTTACAATCTTCGATCCCCTTAATATATCCACTCTGATCTAGGTGAACAACATCAGAAAAGGCGTCATTCTCTGGTATCTGTCCAATCGCTATGAACAAACCATTAATCTCCATTGTTTTACGTTCTAAGGTATACTTATCTTCCACTACGATTCCTGTTAAGACTTCATTACTTAGGAGCTCGACTATCGTTGAATTAAGAACGAATTCTACATTTTCCTTTTTCTTAAGAGTTTCTAATAGTTTTTCTTCTCCACGGAAACTATCCCTTCTGTGAACTAGATAAACTTTCTTACAATAATTCGAAAGGAAAATTGCATCTTCCAATGCAGTATTACCACCGCCATTCACAGCAACATCTCTTCCACGGTAGAAAGCTCCGTCACAGGTTGCACAGTAAGAAACTCCAGCACCAATCAGATCGTTTTCCTTTTCCAGACCTAAAGGTCTGTTTTTAGCACCAGTTGCTAGGATAATACTCTTGCATTCATACTCGTTCTTCTCAGTGATAACAATCTTATTGTCATGATCGGATTTTATGCCTATCACCTTTTCATACTGTATCTGAGCACCAAGATCTCTTGCCTGCTCGTAGAGATTCGTAGCAAATTCATATCCCGAGATATGTTTAATTCCAGGATAATTCTCGATCTCTGGTGTATTAATGATCTGACCGCCATATACATTGGATTCTAGAACTAACACACTTTTACCAGCACGTACACCGTAAATTGCGGCTGACAAGCCTGCGGTACCTGCTCCTACAATAATAATGTCTACCAAAAAATCACTTCCTTATCTACTTGATTTATTAAACTTGGAGCATTGCTTGTATGTCTGACTTGGATTTTAAGCCTACAGATGTATTCACTACCTCGCCATCTTTAATTACTAAAAGTGTAGGAATAGACATAATTTTATATTTCTGAGCTAGTTTTGTCTGTTCATCTACATTAACCTTGCAAAATTTAACTTCACTAGATTCACTTGCTAATTCATCAATAATTGGAGAAATCATCTTACAAGGACCACACCAGCTTGCCCAAAAATCAACTAAAACTGGTTTTTCTGCTTGTAATACTTCTTTCTCAAAATCTTCTGCTGTAACATGTAATACTGACATATTTTTGTCCTCCGTGTTCTTATTTTATATATATTGTGATCAAAGAGTTGTATGAACATACGATCAAGGTAACATAAATTTTAACTCTCAAATCATTTTGTTTCTTCTCTAGTATTATAACAAATGATGAATCAATTCATCAATATTTTTTCATTCATTTATTGGTAGGATTCTTTCATATTATGATCACCTATCATGATACCTTGATTTATTACAATTAGATTGTAAACAATTTATTCGTAAATGTCAAGACCTTTTATATTCAATACTCACTTTACTTTCGCAGTCCAGAAGAAACACGCTACGCGAGTTTCTTCTGGACGCATGCGCGTTCCAATATATGCAAGTAAGCTTGCATATATTAGAACTTTGCTAGCAGAAATCAAAAAATGGCCGATAACTATAAAAATATAGTTATCAGCCACCTTAATTATTAGCTAAATTCGCTATTTAGCATAATCAGTAACACGTGATTCACGAATCACGTTGACTTTGATCATACCTGGATATTCTAATTCAGATTCAATCTTCTTTGACAAGTCTCTAGCAAGTAAAATCATATCGTCGTCGTTGACTTGATCTGGTACGACCATGACACGAACTTCACGACCTGCTTGTATTGCAAAGGACTTATCAACCCCCTTAAAGCCGTTGGTAATATCTTCTAACTGTTTCAAACGATTCGTATATGTTTCTAATGTCTCTCTACGAGCACCAGGGCGAGCTGCTGAAATAGTAT
>JAEYWQ010000168.1 GCA_023428885.1 Bacillota bacterium | reverse complement strand
GTTACTGTTCAGAGCCACAAAGCTGAACTGTTAATAAGAAAATGTCAATTTGTTGGACGATGATTGAATTAGCGAGGTAAGTAATGAAATACAAAACAGCAGGAGTTTGTGCTCGAGAGATTAATTTTGAAATTGAGAATATAAATGGAGAAGACATTGTGAAAAGCGTTCAGTTTGTTGGAGGCTGCAATGGCAACGCAAGTGGAATTTCGAAACTTGTAGAGGGAATGAAAGTAAACGACGTGATAGCAAGACTTGAAGGAGTTCAGTGTGGATTTAAGAATACTTCTTGCCCAGATCAATTATCTAAGGCGTTGAAACAAGTGAAATAGGAGGAGAACATGAAACGTATCGTATTTACTGGCGGGGGTACCGCTGGCCATGTAACCCCGAATATAGCTTTGATAGCTAAGCTTAAGGAACTGGATTACGACATTCATTACATTGGTTCTTATTCAGGAATTGAAAAAGATTTGATTGAGAAACTAAAGATTCCATACTATGGAATTTCCTCAGGAAAACTAAGAAGATATTTAGATATCAAAAACTTCTCTGATCCTTTTAAGGTATTAAAAGGCTATAGAGAAGCCAAGAAGTTATTAAAAAAACTGGAGCCAGATGTGGTATTTTCTAAAGGTGGGTTTGTGGCAGTCCCTGTGGTGATTGCAGCAAAGAAGAGAAAGATCCCTACGATTATCCATGAATCTGATATGACACCAGGCTTAGCGAATAGATTGTGTATTCCATCAGCTAAAAAGGTTTGTGCTAATTTCCCTGAAACCTTAAATTATCTACCAAAGGAGAAGGCAGTTTTAACTGGTACTCCAATTCGAAAAGAATTATTTGCGGGAAATAAGTTGAAAGGTTTGGATTTTTGTAAACTTTCAGCCAATCTTCCAGTAATTTTGGTGATTGGTGGAAGCACTGGAGCTCTAAAAGTGAATGAGGCTGTACGCAACTTATTGCCAACCCTACTTAAGAAATTTCAAGTAGTTCATTTATGCGGAAAAGGCAAGACAGATGCTGCTTATCAAGGAATGGAAGGCTACGTACAGTTTGAGTATATTAGCTCTGAGCTAAGTGATTTATTTGCAGCTGCGGACATAGTAATATCACGTGCTGGTGCAAATGCCATCTGTGAATTGTTAGCGTTAAAGAAGCCTAATATTTTGATACCATTGTCAGCAGCTGCTAGCCGAGGAGATCAGATTCTGAATGCAGAGTCCTTTGAACGCCAGGGCTTTAGTTATGTCATAAAAGAAGAATCCCTAACCAATGAAACCTTGCTACAGGGAGTAACTCAGGTTTTTGAAGAACGAGCAAAATATGTGGAAGCAATGAGTAAAAGTACTCAAAACGATGCAACTGAGAAGATTGTAGCACTTATTGAAGAGGTTCAAAACTAATCTGCTAGGTTGCTTTTGATTGATTCAGCTAATTGTTTTGCTTCACCCTCTTGGTATGCAATTGCTTTCCATGGGATTTGTACGTGATCATTCTCGTATCGAGGAATGATGTGAAAGTGTATATGAAAGACGCTTTGACCAGCGGCTGCTCCATTGTTTTGAAGAACATTGATGCCGTCACAGTTTAGCGTCTTTTTTATTGCAAAAGATACTTTTCGAATAATGCTAAGACCTTGTTCACTTTCTTTACCATCAAGTTCAAATATGTTTTCCATGTGACGTTTTGGAATTAGTAAAGCATGTCCCTTGGTAGCTGGAGAGATGTCGAGAATAACACGAAATAAGTCATCTTCATAGATGGTGGATGATGAAAATTCTCCAGATGCTAACTTACAAAAAATACAATTAGATTCACTCATAGAAATAACCTCCCTAATTTAAGTAACTATATAACTCTATTATGGACAATTATAGTACATTTCAAAATGGATGAAAAGTAAAATTAATAAAGCATACTGTCGAATAGTGTCAATCGCTTTTTCTTGTATTATTCACTATTATTCGATACAATATATAGTATAAAGGAGGTGTTTTATAATGGATTTTGAAGAATTATCAATTATTAATAGTAGACTAGTAAAGACCAGTGAAGACACCAAGGAAGCAAATGACTCCTTAGAGAAACAGATGCTATTCGCAGACATGACCATCATAGAATTGCGAAATTTGCTTACATTTGTAAAGAGCTATAAACAAATTATTAATGTAAAGCATCCAGAAGTGAAGACATTTGAACATTGGGATGAGATGGATGCAGACATAGATGCTATGGCTCAACGCCTAATTACATATGACGAAAGATTATTACATGCATCTAAGACAAATGCGTATGCATGAAGTACTTGCGAGTAAGCAAAGTGAACATTACGAAAGCGATGGAAAGGCTAAAATCTTTCCATCGCTTTCTTTTAACAGGAATTACAACTTTTATCTTAAATTTCTTCTTTGTCTACGGTCAAATACGTCATCAAATACTAACAGTGTTACAACATAAAATAACCAAAGATTTGAGTTTGCTGGTGGAAAGGCATCAGATTTATTGTTTGATAAAAACTTCTCATCTGTTCGACATTCGTAATCATCCATCATCTCATTTTGCGCTGTGGTTGATAAAAGGTTAGAGTATATAATTTTACTGATACAGATTAATGTTGTCTTATCAGGATAAGCATCATAAATAAAACTACCCTCATAATCAATGTTATCTAATTCCCGTCGAACTTCTGTTAAAACGTGGCGGACATCTACGGGATACATACGTGTAAGATATGCACTATCATCGTAAGCGTTTGGAATGAGGGATCTATCTTTAGGAATCCGCATTGCGCCAGGTCTCATATCTCTAGTGTTTGGCATCTGGCGGGTTCTAGGCATCTGACTGTTGATTGGTCTAGCATCCTGTGGATTCATATCTTCAGGGCTGGTGTAGTCATCCAACATATCATCAAACATGAAATCGTCAGTCTCTTGCATCATATCTTGCTGCATCATGTCATTTCTTGGCATCATAGTATCATCTAATATCATGTTGTCTTCAAATAAGTTAACCGTCTCTGATCTACCCGGAAGCGAACCATTTATCATGGAAGGTTGCTGTCTGTTCATAGGAATTATATTAGTTCTAGGAAATGTACCATTCATTGGACTAGGAGTCATTGTAGGAGTAGTTCGATCCATTGATGTTGGGGCTACCCTTGGCATGATAGGCCTTGTCGGAGTCGTTGGAGTAGTTGGCATAGTAGGAGTCATAGGTCTAGTAGGAGTAGTTGGCATAGTAGGAGTCATAGGTGTGTTAGTTCCTGGAGTAGTTCTGTTCATGGTAGTAGGAGCCGCTGGAGTTACTGGTCTAGTCGGAGATGCAGGAGTAGTTGGCATGGCAGGAGTCATAGGTCTAGCTGGCGTAGTTGGCATAGTAGGAGTCATAGGTGTGTTAGTTTCTGGAGTAGTTCTGTTCATGGTAGTAGGAGTCGCTGGAGTTACTGGTCTAGTCGGAGAGGTAGGAGCAGTTATGGCCGGAGTCGAAGGTCTAGCAGGAGTCACGGGCATGGTTGGATTAACTGGCATTGTAGGGGTGCCAGGAGTAGTTATATTTGGAATAGTTCTGTCCATAGTAGTCGGAGTTGCCGGAGTCACAGGCCTAGCCGGAGTCGAAGGAATAGCCGGACTTGCGGGAGTAGCTGGCATAGCTGGAGTCACAGGCCTAGCAGGAGTAGCTGGCATAGTAGGAGTCGAAGGTCTAGCAGGAGTAACTGGCATAGTAGGAGTCACAGGCCTAGCCGGAGTCGAAGGAATAGCCGGCCTAGCAGGAGTAGCTGGCATAGCCGGAGTTGCAGGTCTAGCAGGAGTAGCCGGAGAACCAGGTCTAGCAGGAGTTGTAGGTGTAGACAAGTTAGGCATAGTCCCATTTGTTCTACTAGGGGTAGTCTTATTCTCTGGCATTGTACTTGAAGGAATTGTAGGGGTATAGGTTCTTGGAAATGTATCAGAGTTATTTCGATTGTTGGTGTTTTCTGGTGTTGTGTTTTGTCTATTTTCTTGAGTCAGTTCATAAGCTTTTGCCCTTTTTTGAATTTCGGCATATGATAAGTACGAATTTTGAGCTGGAGGTGGTGTATACGATGAACGCATACGATTATTCTGTCTGTTTTGGTTAGGATAAGGCATAAAACAACCCCGTCGAGTTTATTCATATTTAATATATGCAAGATATTGATGAATGTGTTCTCGCATTTTAAGGAAACCTTAATCTAATCGCAATATAACATATCTTGCGGAAACTAGGAAAAACGGTTACAATATAAATATCGTATGTAAAATTAGGAAGACTGTAATTAATGACGCATATTTTTGCCAAAGTCAGTCAAGCTGTGATTAATAAAGTGGAATAGAATGGAAAAACTACATGGATGATAAGATAGTAAAAGCCTTTGAAACTAATCTGAATAGTGAATTAAAACAAATAATTATCAGTAATTCATCAGATTCGAATACAATAGACAAGATTAAGATACGACCAGTTTTACTTAAGAAAGAGTTGTTTTATCAAGCAACAGAATATCGGCAAACTAAGGTATTTCATCAAAACTACACTAAGGACGAGCTTCTTGCAAAGCTGCCTGATTGGTTTGAGGGTTTATTTAAACAAGTGGAGATTAAAAGCATTGCAATGCAAACCAATATCTTAATTAGTAAAAAAGGGATTGCAACGGTTAAGGTTAAGAAGGAAAGCAGACAAGCGTTTACTCCAATACTTGTGACAGAACATGATCGCCAGAAGCAATATATCTTACAAGAAGGAACTCCTGTACCATTTATGGTGGATTTAGGGATCATGAGTGTAGAAGGGAAAATAATACGGTCCAAATATGACAAGTATAAACAGATCAATCGCTATTTAGAGTTCATAGAAGATGTATTACCGAATTTCAATAAAGACGAAGAAGTTCGCATTGTTGATTTTGGGTGTGGCAAATCCTATCTAACATTCGCAATGTACTATTATCTGAAAGAGATGATGGGATATAAGATTCGCGTGACAGGTCTTGATCTGAAAGAAGATGTTATAAAAACATGTACGGATTTAAAAGAACGATATGGTTATGATAAGTTAGAATTTCTACAAGGTGATATAGCAGAGTATAATGGGTGCGATCATGTGGATATGGTTGTAACATTACATGCCTGTGATACAGCAACCGATTTTGCATTATATAAAGCAACGAAATGGGGAGCAAAGGTGATTCTTTCTGTTCCATGTTGTCAGCATGAGTTTAACAAGCAGCTGACTTGTACACCTTTGCAGTCTATCATAAAATATGGACTAATTAAGGAAAGAATGGCGTCCTTAATGACAGACTCTATGAGAGCTAATCTTTTAGAATTATTAGCATATAAGGTGCAACTCCTTGAGTTTATTGATATGGAGCACACACCGAAGAATATATTAATACGAGCCGTAAAAAAGACAAAACCTTTGTCAAAAGCAGAGCAACAAAATCTTTTACAAACGATTACAGAAGCAATGCAGTTTTTGCATGTGACTCCAACCTTTTATCAATTAATAAAAAAAGATATGTTGAAGGAAAGCCTTAAACTGGAACAGTAACATGGATGTGTAATCATCATGTAACAGTGAAAGGAATATGCTTAAGTGAGGTTAAGATGAGAGTAGTTTATCGTATCCTAATTTTATTAGGAGTATTTGTAGGCTCTTTGTTTTATTTTGGGAGTAATATGAAGGAGAAAGTCTTTAGTATTGAAGCGAAGACTATGGAGATGGAGGAAACAACACTTCCATATATCTCGCTTTTGGTGGAGGGACAAGAAATCAATCTATTGCATGGCTATTGTTCTGGATTAGATGAACTCACCGTCCGAGAATCCATCACACCACTTAGTACGGAACAATCCTTCTCAGTTATTATCACTGAGAATGAGAGTACCGTTAAGAAAGTGAAGTACGATGTTCTTTCTCTTACCGATGGGAAAGCCATAGAAGAAGGAGCAATTAATGCTCTTGATAGTCAGCCAGAGTATAAGATTGCCAGAATCAAGCTTAAGGAAAGCTTCGCAAAAGACACGGAATATATCTTGAAGATTACATTAATCACTGATGAAAGTAAAAGAATTTATTTCTATACCAGAATCAAGATAATGGATAAGTTCTATCTCCAAGAGAAGCTCGCTTTTATGAAGGAATTCCACGAAGCTACGTTTAGTAAGGAAACGGAAGACCAGATATTTAAGTATCTTGAGCGACCATATGAATCAACGACAAATTATGCTAGGGTAACAATCAGAAATGATTATGACACTATAACATATGGTGCACTAGAACCAAGCAAAGTTTTTACTCAACTTCCATCCATATCAGAGATAGGTAAAGATACCATCAGTGTTGCTATGGAGTTTATGATATCGATAAAGACCAATTCTGGTGTAGAGTACTATCGAGTTAAGGAAAATTATCGATATATGTATACTGCGACCCGTACTTATCTTTATGACTATATTCGTGAGATGGAAGCGGTGTTTGATGTTAGTATGACTAGCTTATCAAAAGGAGAGTTTAAGATTGGTATCACCAATCAACCGAATATTGATTTGGTAACCAATGCCGATAAGACAAATGTTGCTTTTGTAAGACAGAGAGCGCTGTGGTCCTATAATCTGGCAGATCATAAAATAACAGAGGTATTCTCCTTCTACCAGGATAAGACAGATTTCATACGTGATACCTTTGATAACCACGATATTAAGATCTTGAATATGAATGCAGCAGGAGATATTGACTTTATTGTATATGGTTATATGAACCGAGGTGTATATGAAGGAAGAGTAGGCATCATTCTATATCATTATGACCGCATGTTACAACGTGTTCAGGAACAAGTTTATATTCCAATCAATACAACCTATGAGATATTAAAAGAAGAGATGGGTAACTTCTGTTTCCGTAACCAATATGATGTTTTTTACCTTCATATTTTTAATACGATTTATTCCTATAATTTAACATCAAAGGTACTAAAAATAGTTGCAAATGATGTAACAAAAGATTCTATTGTATTTTCAAGAGAGGGTCAGTTTATTGCATATCAAGAACCATTAGGATCTAATAAGATCAATATACTCTCCTTGGGCGATGAGGCTTTAAGCGAGATTACAGCAAATAATCAACCATTGCGTCTGCTAGGGTTAATCGATCAAAATATTATTTATGGTATTGCCTTGCAGCAGGATGAGGTGGTAAGTATGGATGGAACTGTACTTTATCCAATGCAAAAGGTTTTCATTGCGGATGCCAAGAACAATATCAAAAAAAAATATTTCAAAGACGGTTTTTATGTGATTGATGCTTATGCAAACAAGAATGTGGTGGAATTAGAAAGAATCGCGAAAACCCAGGAAGGCTTCTTGGGCTATGAAACCGTAGAAGCAGATTATATTCTAAACACCGCAATAAAAGATACATCACAGGTACAGATGAGTAAACGGGTCACAGAACTAATGCTTACCGAGTACTATATTTCTATGAGTCTACCTTCTGCGATGTCGGGACTACCAGAGGTAGAGGGCACGGTAAACACGATTATTACACAAGATACCACCGTTCGTATCAATCGTACCAAAGCAGAGGAAGCCCAATATATCTCCTATGCCTTTGGCGAAATTGTGGCTCTGACACCTGATTTGGGTACAGCCATTGTCAAGGCAGATAAAGCCTCAGGTATTGTACTGAATGATTTAGGACAAGTTGTTTGGGAAAGAGGGGTCAAGTCATCCAGTAGCTCTATTTCTGGAATTAGTATCGTAGGAAAAGGAGAGAATATGTCAAGTCTCCAGGCATGTTTACAGATGCTTTTACAGTACAAAAACTCAGAAGGAGGAGAGTATAATCGCCTGAAACAGTCAGTAGTTGATTATTTAGACGAGAATTTAACAGCCATACCTGTAAAAGCAGAGGGGATATCTCTAGAGGAAGCTTTGTATTTTGTTTACAAAAGAAAACCAGTGATCGTGTTTAAGGAAACAGGGGATGCAGTCTTATTAGTTGGATACGATAAAACACACATCACGATCATAGACCCAAGTAGTAGAATGGAAAAGAGGATGCTGATAAAAGAGGCAACCACAATATTTGAGCTAGCAGGTAATTTATTTATTACTTATATTGATTAATCATTGGTAACTATACTGGGAGGGTACGATATAGTTACAGACTTTTGTATAAGGAGGAAGGTATGAAGTTAATCACAGCAGCAATTCCATGTTACAATTCGGCAGCTTATATGAGCAAGGCAATTGAATCTTTATTAGTCGGGGGAGAGGATATTGAGATTATCATTATAAATGATGGCTCGAAGGATGATACGGCAAAAATTGCAGATGAGTATGCTAATAAATATCCTACGATCATTAGAGCAATTCATCAGGAAAACGGGGGACATGGAGAAGCAGTTAATGCAGGATTAAGAGCAGCGACAGGCCTATATTATAAAGTGTTAGATAGCGATGACTGGCTTGACAAGGATGCATTCTTGAAAGTCATAAAAGTACTTAAGGAAATTGTATCAGAGGGGCAATCCTTAGATATGATGATAGCAAATTATGTATATGAGAAGGTTAGTGAGAATACGCAGAAGGTGATTGATTATAGATCAGCCCTTCCACAGGGAAAGATTTTTACTTGGAGTGATGTAGGGCATTTCAGACAAGGGAAATATATGCTTATGCATTCTGTTATTTATCGAACTCAGTTACTTCGAGATTGTAAATTAGAACTCCCAAAACATACCTTCTATGTAGATAACATCTTTGTATATCAGCCATTAGATAAGGTAAAAACCATGTATTATATGAATGTAGATTTATATCGCTACTTTATCGGGCGGGATGATCAATCGGTAACTGAAGCTAATATGATCAAACGTATTGATCAGCAACTTCGTGTCAATAAGTTTATGATTGATTGCTGTGATGTGATGAAAATCGAGAATCGTAATCTTCAAGAGTATATGATTAAGTATTTGGGAATTATAATGACGGTATCTTCTGTATATCTGATTAAAGAGGGAAGCAA
>JAEYWQ010000051.1 GCA_023428885.1 Bacillota bacterium | reverse complement strand
TGGTTTCATTTGCTTTTAGTGATTCATCCAGATAAACTTCCACGCCTTCCTTAATTGCAAAGGGACAAACTCCACCGATATTATGGCCAACATATTCCTCCACCATGTTAGCTGGTATCATCGTTGCCTTCTCCTGAAACTGTGCCTTAAACTTTGAGTTATCAATTTTTACATTACCTGCACATACGACCATAACAGGATCTTCCTTCACTAAAAAAGTCAGAGTTTTGGCTATCTGCTTAGCATCGCATCCCACAGCCTGGGCCGCAAGCTCCACAGTTGCACTGGAATCGATGAAAACTTTGACTCTATCTCCAAGGCCTATATGATCAAAGAAGTTTTTAACTTTAATAAATGCCATTTCTTAGTTCCTCCTTAAATTCTGCTATTTTCTACCGTCATTGTATAAATTGTAACACTTAATTGATTTTGACACAATGTTAATTGGCACAAAACTATATAATGCTTGAAATTTAGTCGTTTAATTTGGAATTTAATTTTTCAACTCATTTATAACTTTCCAAGTTTCATAAGCATTAACTGCTTATTCTTCATTTCATTTTATTAATATGGTATCATTTTTACCTTAACATAGAATAATAGTTTATAGTATTTAGAATAATATAATAACTTGTTAAAACTACTGAATTATTATAATCTAAGGAGACTCATATGGATAGAATGTTAGAAAAAAGATTGCAAGAAAAACTGGATCAATTAAAGGAATCCTCTAATCCAGAACCCATCCGTTCTGATGGTTGCGGCGCACTTGACTTAGGCCCACGAAATCTCAAACGTGATCTGGAAAACCCCGATATGTTGGTTCCTCCAGCAACAGATAAAGGACTTATTCCAAATCTCAAATTTTCATTTTCTGATACCAATATGATACTTACACCAGGTGGCTGGTCTAGAGAAATAACAAAGCGAGAACTCGCTGTTTCTGACACCTTTGCTGTTGTAAACATGAACCTTTCACCGGGAGTAAGAGAAATGCACTCTCATCAGCAATCCGAGTGGGGGTTTCTGCTCGTAGGTGGCTGTCGAGTAACTGCAATAGATGAAATGGGTAGAAGCTTCGCAGCAGACATACATCCTGGTGAGGGATGGATTTTCCCAAAAAACATACCTCACAGTATCCAAGGATTACATGAGGGTTGCGAATTTTTAATGTTCTTTGACAAGGGTGATTATTCTGAGCATAATACATTTTCAATTTCTGAATTGTTTGCTCATATGCCTATGAATGTTTTGTCTGCAAATTTTGGTGTTCCTGAGGAAACTTTTAAAAGTATTCCTACTAAAGAAGTTTATATCACTGATGGAGGTGACCCTGGAACTTTAGAGTCTCAAACTGTGGATTCTCCAACTGGGAAGGTTCCTCATACCTATAAGCACGAATTATGCAAGGTAAAACCAATCAAAGGAGATGGAGGGACCATACAAATTCTTGACAATAGTAATTTTCCTGCCTGCAATACCGTAGCAGCAGCTTTAGTTACAGTAGAACCAGGGGCAATGAGAGAAATACATTGGCATACCAATCAAGATGAATTCCAATATTATATAAAAGGAAAGGCTAGAATGACTGTATTTATGCCAGGTCCTAAAGCTCGAACCTTTAATTATAGTGCAGGAGATGTAGGCTATGTTCCAGTTGGTGGATTCCATTATGTTCAAAACATTGGAGATGAACCACTCCAGTTTCTTGAAGTATTTAACAGTAGTCATTTTGCTGATGTATCATTAGCTCAATGGATTGCATTGACTCCCCGTGAAGTAGTGAAGTCAATATTAAATCTTCCTGACGAATTCCTTGACAATATTCCTAAAAAACGAAATCCTGTGGTTAAATATAAGAACTTTGAGTCCCCTCCTGCTAAAAACACACCACAAAATACTTGCTACTTCAAAAACTTTGATTATAAAGCACCTAAAAACTTTAGTGAAGAAGATTATTCCGTATAAGTAAAATGTGGAACAAAGTGTGTCTCGCACACTCTCGCGACCAAAGATCCTTAGAAAGCACACTTTGTTCCCGCGCCGACCAGGTGTCGCGATTTTTGCGACATTTTACCTTACCCGGTCGTGTGCATTTAGGCACGAAGTGCCTTTCAATCATAGGATATTGCGACGCAATTTCCTATGATTGAAAGAAAGGTCACAACAAAACTATGTGACCTTTCTTATTACATTCCAGATACTAAAGCACCAATCCACTTCACAAACTTTTGTCAATCAAGATATTTTTCAACCAACATTTTTCTCCCGTCTGTATTAATTTTTATTGCCCCACTTTCATAGGTAATAATCACTGAACTTCTTATATCCGCTAACCTCTCCAATAGTTCCTTATGGGGATGACCATACCTGTTATTCTTACCGCATGAAATCAGTGCGATTTTAGGTTTTGTTAGAGCAAGAAATTTTTCATTCGAAGAATACTTCGACCCATGATGAGCCACCTTTAACAATTCTATCTCATACCCCTTCAGATAAACTTGATATTCTTTAATTATAGCTTCTTCTGCTTTCTCATCAATGTCTCCGACGAAGAGTCCATCAAAATTTTCATAGCTAGCCAGCAACACCATAGAGTTGCTATTCTTATCCCCTCCACTATAACTTTTACCAGGATGCAAGGAAGTAAAGGTCATACTCCCTAACTGATATACTTGACCAGCTTCTAAGTACACAACTTCCACCTGCTTTTCATTTGCTAAATTGATTAGTTCTATGTAGCTGTCGTCATAGGAAGTTAATTTCGCTAGCACCAACTGTCCAATCGTGATTTCGCCATGATAATTCTTCATAGCAATCCGATCTGCATGCTCAAGCGCTGGCATCTGACGCAAACAGTCAAGGATACCGCTGATATGATCTTTATCTGCATGAGAGACAAATACAGAATGAATATGTCGTATACCCATAGATTTTAAATAGGGCATAATTCGGTATTGGAACAGTCCAGATACATCCGAACTTCCACCATCTATCATGGCTATATTACCTTCGCAATGTATTATGGTCCCATCCCCTTGGGATACATCTAGAAAGGTGACTCTCATATCCTTTGGAAAATCAACTCGTAAGAATATAAGAAGAAGAGCTATACAACACCAGACTTTACCTTGCTTTGTCTTACCATATAGGTAAGTAATAGCGCTTAATAGACAATAATACCCCATCATGCTAAGAAGTGATAACTTACCTATAAGAATTAGTTGATATGGAAGATGCTGAGGAAGTTTTAACAATAAGGATATGAATTGAATTAGATAATAGGTTCCTCCAATGCAAAATTGACCGATTAGATTGGATAATAGAGAACATAGACAGGCTAAGAATGTGGTAATGATCATAAAAGCACATAAGGGGAGTACTAATAAATTAATAAAGACAGAATAGATAGAAAATTCAAAGAAGAAGTAACAGGTGAATGGCAATGTAGTAAGCTGGGTTGCCAGACTTAATAAAAAAGCTTTCCATACAGCTTGTCCTTTCCATTGCTTCTTGGCAACTATCTCACACAGTTTTGGATAAATCAAGCAGATTCCCAGGACTGCTGCAAAGGAAAACAGGAATCCAGCTTGGAATAACTGCAGAGGTGACCAGAGTAATAATACAATACCTGCAAGAGATAAGGCAGATAGCATATCATAAGTTCTACCAATCAGAGTGGCAGCCATACAGATCACAAACATAACAATAGCGCGTGTGGCAGATACACTAAAGCCTACAACTGCACCGTAAGCTAACAAGAATATTACAGGAACTGCAGTGGCAATTTGCTTAGGTATCGTAAGTTTCTTTAAGAGTCGATATAGACTATAGCCTAAGAGTGATATGTGTTGGCCTGATATCGCCATTAGGTGTGACAAGCCATTCTCTTGATAGAGTTCCTTAATATCGTCCATTAATAGGGCTTTATCTCCGATTAAAATTGCATTCATTAAGCCTGCTTCCTGAACTGGTAGCAGTTGTAGAATCTGATTTGTAATCATTACCTTGATGCGATGTAGGCTGTCTGTAATGATTGCTCTCTTAGCTAAGGTAATTTCTACGCTTTGAGCATACATCTTACATGTAACTCCCAGCGATTTATAGTATGAATATTCATCAAATTGTCCTGGATTGGTAGCTTTTCCTAATGGGCTGAACTCTCCGCTTAGATGTACCAGATAACCGATGGCCAGGTTAGCCTCCTCAGTTAGATAGACGACCACTTTTGACCTAGCATATACCTTATCGCTATTGGATAAGTGTATGCTCCCATGGTCAATTAGAATTTTGGTTCCTTTGCTGCTAGATGAAATATCTGTTACCTCTCCGTATACGGAACCTACTTGCTTGCTATTTAACAGCTGCTCTAGCTCATCGATTTGCATTGCACGATGATAGCTAAGAAAGCCAACAAGCAGAAAGACTGGCCATAGAAATCTATGCCAGTCTTCCTTTGTGAATTTCATAGGTAATCGTACCCTACTATAGTTACTAGTAAAAATAAAAAGTATTAATAGGAAACCAAGGCATATGCCGATTACCTTACCTATCTTGATATCATGTAAGAGCATTCCCACAATTAGTGAAACCACCATACCAAGAAGCGGTCGCTTAATCATAATGCCTCCTCGGTAACATAGTTTGTATTGTGTGGATCCTTATAACTTTATTCCTCGCTCTGGATAAGTTTTAAATTTCTCTCAAACACCTGATCCAGGGAGATATTTTGAAACTTACTAATTGATTCTCCATCGATGGTAAATTCTACTTTATCGATATTGTTTTGTTCTACTAGAGTGTTAACAATGGAATATATCGTAACATCAGGCGATACTCCTTCCATGGTTTCTAAGAATTCTTTGCTAAAGTCGATGGAGCAAATCCGATCTTTGACACTAATCTCATTCAGAACAGTGTTGCCTGGTATGGCTTTTTTCATTCCGGCTTCTTGTTTCGTCGGTCCATCAATTAGCTGTTGCACAATGATCTCTTCTAGTAAGATGCTACCATCGTACTCTACTTCACGTTGTGATTCCATTAAGGCATCACCATTCTCATTAGAAAAATAAAGAATAATGTTAGCATTTTGCTTATAAGAAGTCATTTCTCCAACACTATCGATGAAGGTGCTTGCTTCCATTCTACCGACTGGAACATCACCAAAACTTAAAGGTAAACCATTGACAAAAAACTCGACCTCATTTATTGCATCAATTTGAGTAAATGTCTTTACAATGGCTGCACGCATCAAAACTTCTTCGATTCCTGTAACAGCGTAATACTTATCGTCAAAATTCAATAAAAGTTGTTCTGCTTCACCAAAATTATAACCTAGAATACTTACATCCTTTGGTTTAGCAAGCCGAAAATCCTTGTTGCTTGGTTCCTGACGTAGTGCAATAATAAACTCTTCCACCAAAGCTTCCTTTTTAGTCGCTTCTGGGCTATAACTCTCTGCTTCCAGCTTTGTATAATCTTTATCAACATAATAAATCTTGGTTCCAGTAATAATTTGCTGATCCGATTGGCTACATCCAGTGAATAACATCATGGTAGCCAGACAAACTAAGATCACGATTCTTTTCATGATGTCCTCCTCTCTACAAGATGCTTCTTCCTATGGAATATAACTTAACGGAATTCTAATTGTGAATGTAGAGCCCTCATTTTCCTGGCTATATACCTTCACAGCACCATTATGCATCAGGATAACATTCTTTGTTATGGATAAACCCAGGCCGGTTCCACCAGTTTGTCTTGCTCGAGCCTTATCCACACGATAGAAACGGTCAAAGATATAATTCTGTGCTTCCTGCGGAATACCAATTCCTGAATCTGCTACCTTCACATAAAAATACTTATGATCCGCATTCAAGGAAACTCTTACCCAGCCATCATCAACATTGTACTTCACCGCATTCTCTATCAGGTTTGAAATTGCCAAGGATAATTTCACTTCATCGACTTCTGCTACAACATTACGGAAGCTTTCAAACACTAATTCGATGTTTCGCTTCATTGCTATTGGTTTCAGTCTCTTCAAAATAATCTCTAACAACTCATTAATATTAACCTCCGCAATGTGCATCTCACCAGTCTTCTTATCTAATTTAACCAGAGACAATAAATCAGTTATGATATTATTCTCTCTCTCAATCTCTTCATTAATATCTGACATAAATTCACGATATAATTCGACCGGAGCATCTGCTTGCATTAGCAAGGAATCTGCCAATACCTTAATAGAGGTGATTGGTGTCTTAAGTTCATGAGACACATTGGATACAAATTCTTGTCGAGATTCTTCCAGTGTCTTCATACGAAGAAGCATCTCGTTAAAATTATCTGAAATCTGCTCAATCTCATAATAGCCAGCGATGTTTACCGGATCATCCATATAGCCATCAGTTACATGCTGAATACTGGAAACGATTGACTTCAATGGTCTAACTAATCTTCTAGAATAATAAAGAGCAATCATAAGTAGGATGCAAAGAACAACAGCAAGATAAACAACTGCTTGTTCCTCCATGTCTTTCCAAATTGCATATTCCCGATCCAAGGAGATATTAATTAAGATTACACCTATAATTGTTTTATTTTTTGATTCTTCAATAGGAATGGTAATCTGTGCCCGTTCCAGCTCTGAGTTTCGAACCACCGTACTAGACCCACGT
>JAEYWQ010000037.1 GCA_023428885.1 Bacillota bacterium | reverse complement strand
ACAAGTTAATGGAGGTAATGATACCACGACCTGCACAACCCACGCCTGGTTCAGGACCACCTGACTCAACTCCTTTGATTCCGCCATAGCCGACCTTCATTATAAAGTCCAAATCAATGTCTTCCCCTTCTTCTCTTAAGGTATCCAAAACAGTTTTTTGTGCTAATCCTCCTAGTACTAATCTTGTGGAATCTGCCTTAGGATCGCAGCCAACAATCATAACCTTTTTTCCCATCTCAGCTAGGCCTGCTGTCAAATTCTGTGTCGTTGTGGATTTACCAATTCCGCCCTTACCATAAATCGCAACCTGTCTCATACTCATTACCTCCTATTTGTTAAATTTCACCGATAAAAGAGTGAATAGGTATCCAGTGGAATGACCTGAAGAAACATACTACCCGAGTTTCTCCATTTCGCAAATGTGTTCGCATGATGCAAGCAAACTTGCAATGCTCATTTCGCTTTCTCGCAAAGCAGAAAAGACGACACACATACAAATTACTTTGTATGAATTGTCGTCTTCGTCAGAATCACTCTCTATTCAACTCTATGGCAAAATTATATCGGTAAGGGTAAATTTTTACAATACACTGAATTGTTAAATTATTATCTGTTATTTTATGTCCTTTTGTTAATATTGTAGTATAATAGCCTGTATATCAAAGTTTTAGATGCCTACTTATGGTGGATTAGTAAGTCTAACATTTCCTTACATACTTAGCAGCATAAGCTGCTCTGGTGGTAGATACAGATATGGTGGAATCTGATCCTGATACTTATGGTGATACTCTTCCTTACTTACATACCATCGAAGCTGATTCTCTTCGATTACTTTATTCTCCTGAATCTGGCACATGGTGAACTGCTTTTGAAATTGTGTTTCTATGACACTCTTTACCGTAATTCTTATACAGTTTACAACTCTCTTTTCATAAGCAGGTTGTATATGTAAGGCTCGAATCCCTACATGCGTAATATGATCTGTCACCGATTGATTGGTGTATATAGTAACTCCCCATGCTAAAGCTTTGACACAATGAGAATCTATTCTGATTATGGGTGATATATTCTTGCATCCTGTTAACTTCGCAGTCTCTAGCCGTCTTGGTTGTCGAAATACCTTCTGCGTATCTTCTGTCATAATTGAAGTTCCCTTCTCAATGACCACAAGTTTTTCACAGAATTGATAGATCTCATCAAGATTATGTGACACAATCACAACATTTCCAGCATAGTTAGTAAGCATCACTAATAACTCTTCATGCAGAGTATCTTTTAGATAGGCATCAAGGGCTGAAAAAGGTTCATCTAAAAGAATTAATTCTGGTTCGTTCGCCATAATTCTTGCTAAGGCAACTCTTTGTTGCTGCCCTCCAGACAACTGGCTAGGATAGCGATTTTCTAACCCTGTTAATTGAAACCGTGCCATTTGATAAGCAATGATATCACTTTTGTCTCTATGATTTGCGATTCCAATTCCTACATTTTGCTTTACTGTAAGATGTGGAAACAAGGCATAATTCTGAAATAAGTATCCAACCTTTCGTTTCCTAGCCAATAGGTTAATCTTAAGCTTTGAATCAAATAGTACCTTATTGTTTAATACGATACGACCGCTATCTGCTGTCTCGATTCCAGCTAAGAGTTTTAAGCTCATACTCTTACCACTGCCTGATGCACCTAGAATACCCAATCGTTCAGAACCTGTATGAAAGGATATGTTCATTTCAATATCCTTTAATAGCTTTTTCACATCACACTCCATTGCCATTATTTCCACCCCCTGATCTGCTTCATACCAATACCTGAGATAAGATTCATAATGAAAACAATGACAAAGGATAAGATAAGGATAATCGTAACCCACATCCCTGCCCGTTCCATATTTCCAGCCGCTACTTCAGTAGCAATCGCTACAGCCATGGTTCGTGTTTTTCCTAATATATTCCCCGCTAGCATACTGGTTGCTCCATACTCTCCAATGGCACGTGCAAAAGTTAGTATCATGCCCGAAGCAATCCCTGGTGCTGCAAGTGGTATAACAATCTTATATAATATCTTAAATTCTGAAAGACCAAGAGTACGCGCTGCATAAATCATAGTTAAGTCAACCTGCTCAAAAGCTGCTCTTGCATTCCGATACATCAATGGAAAGGCAATCACGACTGCTGCAATCACGCAGCCTTCCCACGACTGCACAATCTTTATGTCCCATTCCTCATATAGAAATTTCCCAAAGGGCCGCTTGATGCTAAAAAGCAATAATAAGAAAAATCCTACCACCGTAGGTGGTAATACTAAGGGTAAGGTAAAGATTCCATCCATAATGTATTTCAACATCTTATTGACTCGCATCACCAGCACAGCAGCAATCAAACCAAGAAAGAAGGCAATTATCGTGGCTACAATTCCCGTTTTGATAGATATAAAAAATGGGCTAAAATCAACCTCTCTCATGCGTATCCCTCCTTAAAACAACGCGTTACCAAGCAATCTTTCAAGATGATAGGCGGACAAGTTGCTGTCCACCTATCTCTGATCACTTTGTTTTCACCAAAAGAACAAAAGTGTGCTTCGCACACTCTCGCGATGTAGTTTAACGTAAGCGCACATTCTCACGACCAAAGATCCTTAGAAAGCACACTTTGTTCCCGCGCCGACCGGGTGTCGCGATTTTTGCGACAATTTTCCTTACCCGGTCGTGTGCAACTCGGCACGAAGTGCCTTTAAATCATAGGATATTGCGACGTAATTTACTTTTGATTAAAAAAAACTGGCATCATCACTTCATAAGCGACTTTGCCAGTTCATTTGTCATAGTATATCTTAATTTCCATAATTTGAAAAGAGGTATTTTTCAAAAATTTTCAATGCCTCCTCTGATTGTAAGTACTGAATGAATTCTTGTGCCGCTTGCTCTCTGATTTTACCAATCTTTTCATTCTTAACTTGACCTACAGGATAAACCACCGGAGTCTTTAAGTATTCCTCTGGTGCCAGGGCAATGATATCAACGGAATCAAGAAGAGAATATGCATCCGTAGCATAAGTTATTCCAATCTCATTACTTGCTTCACTAACTGCCGCCAAAACAGCAGAAACATTTGCACACTCGTTTATTTCCATTGACATCACTTGATCTAAGATTCCTAAATGCACAAAAATCTCCCTAGCATAGCTACCAAC
>JAEYWQ010000020.1 GCA_023428885.1 Bacillota bacterium | reverse complement strand
ACTAGCGCCTGTTTTTTCCAGAACCAAGGTTTTAACATTCTTGAAATGATCCCCAGAAACATTTTTTCGATATTCTTCTTCTTTTTCCTTATCTAGTTCCAGGGTAAGGTGAATGATAAAGGTTGATCCCTCTCCTACTGTAGAATAGACTTGAACATGACCTCCCATCATATCTAAGAGGTTTTTCACAATGGATAAGCCCAATCCGGTACCACCAAAGCGACGGTTAATGCTAATATCTCCTTGGGTAAATGGTAAGAACAACTTGTCAACTTGTTCTTTTGTCATTCCAATCCCAGTATCCTTGATCGTGATAGCAAGATGATATTTATCGTTTTCTTTCGCTACCAGACGGATATCAAGAGATACATCACCTTCTGATGTGAATTTAGCTGCATTATTTAATATATTAAGCAAAATCTGTTCCAAATGTTTTTCATCACCAAGAAACCAATTTGGAATTGCCGGGTCTTTGGATAATTTAAAGCCGATTTCTTGTTCTTCAATCTTATAAGAAATGATATTAACTACGTCCTGGATTACTTGATCCAGATCAAAAGAAGTAATTTCTAATTCCACTTTACCAGCTTCGATTTTAGAGAAATCAAGAATATCATTGATAATACTAAGCATATTGGTAGAAGCTTGCGTAATCCTGTCAATATACATCTTTTGAGTTAAACTAACTTGTGTTTTCTTTAATAAATAGGCCATGCCTGTTATCGCATTTAATGGTGTTCTTATCTCATGGGACATTCTAGCCATAAAATTACTCTTAAAGCTATTCGCATCTTCAGCTTCTTTTTTCGCCTTTTCTAAGTCAATCTGGAATCGCTTTCTCATCTCAACTTCTTTTTTTAATCGTGCAATCCAGTATATGGATACTGTTAAGACAATAACAATAAGCCCACTAATGATAAGGACAACTCGCATAATTGGTCCATAATCAACATCTGAATCCACCTGAATCCATTTGTTGTTAATTGCTATCTTTTCTTCTTCCGTAATGGAAGCGATTACTTTATTAATAATCTCCACTAGTTCAGGCCAATCTTTTCTCACTGCAATATGTAAGGCTTGCTCTTTTTCTGCCTCAAGTGCGGTATATTTTAGATTTGTTAATCCATTGGACTTAATGAAGTAGTTGGTGGTTGCTAAGTTACCAACAAAAGCTTGCTCCGAACCATTGGCAACTGCTGTCAAAGCAGATTCCACTGAATTATAAAGACTTAATTTGATTTCAGGATAAGCAAGCAAATTGCTATGATGCGAACTATTTCTTTGCACCGCAACTGTGCTTCCATACAAGTCTTCAATTCCTTTAATTGACGTATTGGTATCCTGGGTGACAATCACACGTTTAGAAGAATAATATGCATCAGAGAAAAGAAAATATTTTTCACGTTCCTCTGTTTTAGACATGGATGGCAAAACATCAATTTTCCCTGCAAGCGCCTGATCATAAGCTTCCGGCCATGACAAATCAGGAACTATTTCAAAAATTAATCCTGTTTTTTCACTAATTATTTCTACATAGTCTTTGGTTATCCCTTTATATTCTCCATCCTTATCAATAAATTCAAAGGGTACAAGGTTTGGATCTATACCAGAGCGTATGACAGGGTGCTCAGCAATAAAAGCTTTCTCTTCTTCCGTGAAGCTAAGCTCTGGTTCAGCAGCGTAACATGTTAGGTGATTCCATGGTAGTAGTAGTATGAATGCCAGTAGATAAAGTATTTTACGCATTGATCCACCTCCGTCTTATAAATTTCGACAATTCTATTTATATTATACCATTATCTCCTAATTGAATAAAGTTAAATTGAAAATTTTTTTCAAAATTAGTTTCTTTACAGCAGATATTTCTGCGCTGGAACAAAAGTGTGCTTCGCACACTTTTGCTCCGCGCGCGAAGCTGTGCATCATGCCCGAAGGAATTTTTAATCAATAGGAAATACGACTCAATTACCTATTGTTAAAAAAAGAAACCCTGAAGTTACGCTAGCAACTTCAGGGTTTCTACTACTTGCATTTTACCTCTAATATCTCAGAGAGTGCATTCCCACTACTTGTGTGGCTTCGGACCACATCCACATTACTTCTTTCTGCTTCGGTTAGCGCACATTTTACCATCTTATGTGAAACCGTATTGGTGAACAATACAATAAGATCTGGACTACCAATCTGATCTTTTAAGTTTCCACACATCTGTGTAAATATCTTTGCTTTGCAATTATATTCTTTACAAATCTTTTTATACTGACAGACCATACGATCATGTCCTCCAATAATTACAACACTCATAGTCCCCACCTTTCT
This sequence comes from Bacillota bacterium, assembly GCA_023428885.1. Taxonomy (GTDB): domain Bacteria; phylum Bacillota; class Clostridia; order Lachnospirales; family Lachnospiraceae; genus Lachnoclostridium. The sequence continues at coordinate 1,583 of JAEYWQ010000020.1, read as the reverse complement.
TGTTTAAGTTACGAATTTACTATGTAATTATCATAGCTTAACAAAGAAAAGGTGACAATTGCGTTATTTATATCTTTTTCTCAATTAGAATCACTTTATTGGCAACATTCATTCACCAATAGAATTATTTTACTTTCTCCACTGGTATCCAAACTTCATACTTTGTATGCTCTGGATCAGGATTGAGATAAAGCTCAATGTCTGGTGCATTGGAATATTCATACCCTGATGTTGGAAGCCATTCGGTAACAATTCTTTTTTCTAACTCTTGAATGGAAATGCCACTGCCTTCTCCGGTGAAGATAGCCCAAGTGGATGCCGGGACTATATATTCCTCTAACCCTTCTTCTATTGGCTGATTACTTGCAACTGCAATAAAATATCTCCATTCCTCAACTTCATTGCAAGCGCTTACTCCAAGAATGCCCATTGGCATACTGTCCATCTTTGCAGCCAATCTAGGAAGGGTACCATTCCTTGATGTTTCCATCCAGAACTTTGGTACCTGTTCAAAATTCTTCTCGATCTCTTTGTCTAGTGCTTGTGATACTCCAAGAATACGAAATGCCTCTTTCTTCTGAATCGTATAATTCATCTCACTATCTCCCTTTATTATAAAATGGAAGCTAATTGGCGGGAATGCTTTAAGTACACTGCCCTCTTTACAAGCCATCGACGGTGTTATGTTGTGTACACTTTGAAAAGCTCGATTAAAGGCAGTAGGAGAATCATATCCATATTTGAGTGCTACATCAATTACCTTCATTCCACCGCTTTGTAAATCAACGGCTGCTAAGGACATCCTTCTTCGACGCAAATATTCCGATAAAGGAAGGTTTGCCATATATGAAAACATTCTCTGAAAGTGATAAGTAGAGCAGCATGCAATTTTTGCTAGCTCTTCTAGATTGATATCCTCACAGATATGTTCCTCCATGTAATTTACTGCACTATTAATACGTTGAATCCATTCCATCCGAACCTCCATGCCCTGATTCGTCCTGATCAAACTTCACACTACAGTAACGAATTCGGCTTACTCTTAAGATACTATATTCTTGTTCAATTAACCTCTCATTTTCTGCCCAATAATGAGAGCTTATTTAACCATTCCACTGTCTTTCAATGTTTTATGTTCAATTAAAGTAGGCATTCCAAGCTTAAGACTCATATACCCTCCATATATTTCTTTTCTTAATGTTACCACAATCTAGAAATAATGAAAAGTACTTGTCTTAACTGGAATGCCTTTGGGTTTTGTGCAAATTATTATGCAAAATTATATTCTGTTACAATCTTTTCACGCTTTTGAACCTGATCATTATAGTATTCATAGAAGGATATTCCAAGAAAACTTCCTGTAATGTTATATACATCCTGATAGCCTGAGTTTAAGAGAATCATTGCAGCATTGTAACTTCTCTGCCCGGTTCTACAATGTAGATAAACTGGCTGATTGCTTGGAATCTCCTCTAAACGATCACGAAATTGGCTTAAAGGTATATTGATCGCACCCTTTAGATGGCCTTTTTCATATTCATAGGGTTCTCTTACATCCACGATAAATGAATTGTTCTCAACTA
>JAEYWQ010000411.1 GCA_023428885.1 Bacillota bacterium | reverse complement strand
ACCTTATTCACATCTTCCATTACCTCATTACGAACTTCCACACGTACCCCGATATCAACCGTACCTGGTTGATGAGCAATGTCGTGTTCTTCGCAAAGCTTCTCCAGCCAGTCAGCACCTTTTCTACCTGTGGCAACAATAATGTGCTCTGCTCTTAATTCCTCAACATCCTCATGGGTCGTTGCATTCTCAATGATGGCGCCCTTACAGACACTATCCTCGATGATAAGATTCATACAATGTGAATTAAAGAAGATTTCAACACCATGTTGAAGCAAATACTCTTCGATACTTTGATAGATCTGCTGCGCTTTCTCTGTACCAAGGTGTCGAATAGGACAATCTACAAGTTTCAAACCTGCTTGGATAGCACGTTTTCTTATTTCTTTTGTTTTTTCTGGTTCTCCAATTCCTTCGATTTTAGAATCTGCTCCAAATTCTAAGTAGATACCATCTGTATAATGAATAGTTTCCTGAGCTAGATCTTCACCGATTAAGGTTGGTAAATCCCCACCTACTTCATAGCTTAATGACAATTTTCCATCAGAAAATGCTCCTGCGCCGGAGAATCCTGTAGTGATATGGCAATAAGGTTTACAGTTCATACATTGTTTCGTCTTTGTTTTTGGACAGCTTCGTTTCTCAACTGACCTCCCTTTCTCAACAATTGCTATCTTCTTAGTACTACCCTTTTTAATCATCTCAAGAGCGGTAAAGATTCCAGCTGGTCCTGCACCTACAATTACTACATCATATTGCTTCATGTACATCTTCCTTTCGTAAAACCCGAAGGTCTTTTTTATAAAACCACATGACAATTATAGGTGAAGTTTGTCATTCTGTCTACTATTAATCACAAAAATTCTTTATCACTTTAAAGCAATCAATATTTCCGTCCGCTTGACCTATATTCTAATGTGACGAGGGGACGGGGGGAATGACAAAATCAATGTGTCATTCCCCCCGTCCCCTTATCACCTGAGTAGGCTCAACTTGTCTTATTTTCTTACTTTTCTTACTTATTTCTTTATTTTACCTTCAATCATCTTGAAAATGGATTCAATGATAATCGTAGCTATCAGATAACAAATGATACAAACTGCAATGGAGAAGAAAGGATACATCGTTCTCTGACCAATTCGGTTCATAACTTCTGTTAAATCATTGACTGTAATATAGCCTACTACCGTTGTCCATTGTAATAGCTGAATTGAGAGACGCTTGATCATAAATAAAGTATCTTCCATCGTCTGTGGCAGGGTTACACTAAAATAAACCTGTTGAAGCCTTTTGATTACAATATCATCTTGAACTTCTTTTGCTTTGATTACTTGTCTAGCGATTATTTCTGAAAAATGACCTGCTCCATAGAGACCGATCGTAAGTCCTGAAAGTAAGCTCAGATTCATGTTGATGCTTTTAAATACTACATAATACATGAATAAAAGAAGAAGTAAAACTGGGGTACTGCGACATAAAAAGCTAATGGAGGAGAATAAAACAGATAGTCCCTTCTTCTCATAGGCCATAAAGTAACTAATCAATGCACCTAACCCAACAGCTACAATCCATGCGATGATCGTAATCACAAAGGTAACAATAACGCTTTTGGCTATAATATAATAAGCATCCCCTGATATCAAATTATTCTGTACGGCATCTAATATATTTCTTAATATACTCATATTATCCTCTTTCTGCATCTAACTTAAGATTAGTTAACTGCGTTAATAACTTTCCTGTATCTTATTCCAACACCAGATAGGAATATTGATTCATTGTATAATATCCGGATGTGGTAATATAGTTCTTTGCATCTGTTAAGGTTGTCTTACTGCTTCCATAACAGAATAAAGCGTCTACTCGTCCACTCATTAAATTAGAAAATGCTGTATCATTTTGTAGTGTAACAAACACAACCTTCTTATGAATCAATTTCCCAATTTCATTCATTAACGCCACAGAATATCCATAAGGTTTTAACTCTAAGTCTACCATATCAATCGGCCATACTGCCCCTGTTACCCCAATATAAATCGTTCCTTCTGTATAATTAGATTCTAAATTCATATGATCTTCGGTATATTTATCAACCACGGATGCGTCTGTGATATAAGCTGACTCAAGCTGAGCTAAGGTCCCATTCTCTTTTAAGGTTGCAAGTGCAGTATTGATACTATCTCGCAAGGATACCGCATCACTTTTTAAAGCCAATGCGAATTCTAACCTAGGCTCGGTTGACTGAGTGCCATCAATCTTTTTTAACCCTTCTTCCACAGAAATCAGGTAATCTGCTGTTACATCTGGAAACCAGGCGGCCTTAATTTCATTTGTTCTAAGAGCTGCTAAGGTTTCAAATACATCCTGATAAGATTGGTATCCTGATAATTTAACACCTAATAAACTTTCAAACAGTATCTTTGCACTATTATCTGGCATACGGCTTGCCACGCCCCCAATCCGGGTTCCGGATAGCTCGCTAACAGACTCTATATCTGGAGATACAATACCTTTATCTTCTCGGAACAACTG
>JAEYWQ010000407.1 GCA_023428885.1 Bacillota bacterium | reverse complement strand
TGCCTACTACGACCTATTCCAAAGAAGCCTTCGAAGAAGGTATTGATTTAATTACTATGTTGATGGATGCTAAAATGGCAACTTCTCGTTCCGATGCAAGAAGAAATATCGAACAAGGCGGTGTATCTGTCAACGATGAAAAAGTAACTGATTTTGCTCGCAAATTCACTCCTGCTGATTTTAACGCAGATCAAGCTTTATTAGTTAAAAAGGGGAAGAAAGCATATCATCTATTTAAAATAGTTTAAATTTCATGATCGGAGGGGTATGGCATGCCATGGTGTCCAAATTGTAAAACAGAGTATAGAGAAGGAGTATCCACTTGTGGTGATTGTGGATCTGAGTTAGTTGCTGAACAGCCAATGGACTCTACTTATCTTCAACTAATCGTACTAGAAACGGAAGAAGTTGCAGAAAAGCTAAAAAAATATCTTGAATATTCAAATATCGACAGTCGATATGAATACTCAGAGGCCGAATTGGGCTATATTGTCCAAGTTCGTGAGGAGGATCTTAAAAAAGCACAAAAAGCATTTCGAGCTTTCTATGATGTAGAAATCAAATTGATGACTGAAAACAATATGACAACCATGGAGATATCACCAGAAGAGAAAGCCAATGAGGCTTTTGATGAAGATTCATTTGAAGATGATTTCAACGATGAAACTCCAAATGAGTATGTAGCTGATGAAATGGAACAAGAGAAACGTAAAGTTACCAAGATGATGTACGAAAGCAGTGCTTATGAGAAGAAAGGTGAAAAATCCAAAGAAATGAAATCCACTGCAGTTACTTTCTTTGCATTTGGTATCCTTGGTCTTGCTTTTGTTGTATTAAACCTTCTTAACATGATTAAATATCTGAATGGTCCTCTTCCTTATATCGTTATGACTGGTATGTTCATTGGTTTCATCGCAATTGGAATCAACTCACTTAGTCGTGCTAAAAAAATGGCAACTGAAGCAATACTAGAGGAAGAAACCACCAGTAAGATCACAGAATGGTTAGATGAGCAGATTACTGCAGAAACCTTAGTATCCATGCAGGATTCCACTTTTTCTGATGAAGCCAATTTCATTCGTGTGATGGAAGGACTGAAAACATTAGTAAAAAATCAGTTTGGCGAGCTAGATGAGGCTTACCTAGATTATGTAACAGAAGACTATTATAATAACAGATTTGAAGCATAAAAGTGCACCCATACTGGACTCACAGGTAAATGACGCATCCATGATAACATGGATGCGTCTTTTCATTGTGCTTTATAAAAGTTTCTGCATGCTGATACTTTTTCTATCAATTCACTACTTATCGAAAAATATCTTCTAATTCTTCCTTTGTTAAGGAATGAATAAAGACTTCCTTTGACTGAATAATGGCATCAGAAAGCTCTTTTTTCTTGCGCTGAAGCTTGAAGATCTTCTCTTCTATGGTATTTTTCGTTAGTAACTTAATGACATGAACATTATTTTTTTGTCCGATACGATATACACGGTCCGTTGCCTGCTCTTCCACAGCTGGATTCCACCATGGATCATAGTGAATTACGGTATCTGCTCCTGTTAAATTCAAACCAGTACCACCAGCTTTTAGTGAAATCAAGAAGATATCTCCCTCTCCAGCATTGAATCTCTTCACATAATCATTACGTTCCGCAATCGGTGTACTTCCTTCTAAATAAAAGTATTGGATCTTTAACTTCTTCAGTTCATCTTCAATAATCTTTAGCATCTATGTAAACTGTGAGAAAATCAAGATTCTATGCTTGTTGGCCATAGCTTCCTCAATTACTTCAAGTAATAATTCCAGCTTACCACTGCCCCCTTCATAATTATCAATAAAGGTACTTGGATGACAACAGATTTGACGAAGTCTGGTTAAGGCTGCTAAAATCTTCATCTGACTTTTTTGTGTTGATTTTGTCTGAATATCACTAAAGATATCATTACGGACTTCTGCAAGATATGAAAGATATACCTTACGTTGTTCATCTGTCATCTCAGTTACAATCTTTTCTTCTAATTTATCTGGGAGATCATCCAATACATCCTTCTTCATTCTTCGTAATATAAAAGGATGAATACGCTTATTTAATTTTTCTAAGGCCTCAGTATCTTCCTTTAAGATATTCTTCTCATAGGTATTCACAAACTTGGTGTGTGACATCAGATAATCTGGCATGATAAAATCAAAGATTGACCATAATTCCGATAAACTATTCTCAATTGGTGTTCCTGTTAAGGCAAAACGATGCTTACTTTCTAATTGCTTGACTGACATTGCATTGAGTGAGGCAGCATTCTTAATAAATTGTGCTTCATCAATAAATACAGAATTAAAAGCTATCTTTTGATAATGAGCAATATCTCTTCGGATCAAAGGATATGAGGTAATTAAAACATCCTGATTTGTCACATCTTCAATTAAAGTCTGTCGCTCCTGTGGTGTTCCAGACACTACGCTGGCACGAATCTGTGGAGCAAAGGTTTCAAATTCATCCAACCAATTATAAACTAAGGACGTTGGACATACAATTAAGAACTTTTCTTTCCCATCCTTTACATTTTCTAAGATACCAGCAATATATACAATGGATTGAAGCGTTTTTCCAAGACCCATATCATCTGCAAGAATTCCTCCAAGATCGTTGTTCGCAAGAGAATTAAGCCACTGATATCCTACCCTCTGATAAGGGCGAAGCTGGGCTTGAATGTCTCTTGGCAAATCGTACTCAACCTTGGATGGATTCATAATACGGTGGATTAATTCCTTAAAATCCTCATTCTTATCCACAGATAGATTTGAATCATTTAAGGCCTCTTCCAGATAAAAAGCTTTGTTTTTCGATAGTTGTATCGGTTCCGATGTCAAGGTTTTTACCGATACATTCAAGTCCTCTATCATAGTCGCTACTTTAGTTATTTTCTCGTCCGATAGGTCTATGAAACTACCGTCTTTTAAGCGGTAATATTTCTTCCTGTGCTGAAGGGAACGAAAGAGTGCTTTTAACTCATCCCTTGGTATATTCTCAGCATCTAACTCCATCTCAAGTAAGTCAATTTCACTGCTAACTCTTAAGCCCACATGGAAGTTGCTTGATGTTTTCACTCCAATCTTCTTGAAGGAATCAGTGTAATAGAGTTCGCAAAACTCAGATAACTCATGAATTTTCTCCGTTAAGAAGTCATAGATACTAGTATCATTC
>JAEYWQ010000398.1 GCA_023428885.1 Bacillota bacterium | reverse complement strand
CGCTGCTGACGATAGGTTTTGAACATAACCCTACTTATCCACTGAGCTTTATTAATGACCCAGCAATATACCAGATGAGTAGGGAGGAAATAGGCGAGAAATTGGGTCAAACGATCGTCTATCTAAGGACCGTTTATACAAGCACAAGAGAATTAACCGCCGAATACAAGGACGTTGAAAAGTACTTTACAAGTAAGGGGTATGGAATCGCAGCCATACTAGTTTCAGACATTGACCGTGTTTCTATGTTGAACTTTAAGGAGTATAAAGCGGCACTTTTTAGGAATGTCCTGTTTGCGGCTATGGAAACGGGAACGGAAGAAAGTGAGTTGGATTTCTTTGGAGAGCCCAATGTTGGGAATCTGTTTTCTGCACTCACAAAGACAAACTGGTCGGATGCAGATAAGTTTCAGATTATGGAGCTGTTTCAAAGCTCAGAGGTTGATTTTCCACGCATATATGAGCTGATGATGAAGACGGAAGAACTTCTCATATCACAGTATGAACTTATCCGTGAAAAATATGAGTCAACAGTAGAAGACTACTGCAAAAATCAGTTTGAAGAAGCTAAGAATATTCTTTCTCAAACAATTGATACGTTTGGTAGTCTGGCTTTTGATCATGTCAATATCTTTCTGGGTATAGTAAATCTTAATCATCTAAGTTTGGTCGTGCCTTTTACCGACAGAGGGAGTTGTTATGTTGCACTAGGTCTTGATTTTATAAGGTTGAATGAGATGAAGGATCTAGGCGCTAAGAGAGAGGAGCAGCTCCTTAAAAGATTAAAGGCGCTGGCAGACTCAAACAAGTTGAAGATTATCCGTCTGATCTCCCAAAGGCCGATGTATTTAAAGGAACTATCCGAAGCTCTAGGAATCACTGCCGCAACTGCTTCTCATCACGTCAGTCAGCTTTTGGAGGAGAAGCTTATCCGGTTTGACATCGATGGCAGAAAAGTATACTACAGTGTCAATGCCGCCGAGTTTGAAAGCTTAGCTGTATCTATCGCTGAAATTGCAGGAAGGAGCAAACGATCGAATGAAAAAGAATAGTATTGGTAAGATGATTCGTAATGTCTCTAAGCATGACCCATCCCTCTTCGCCTATTTTGCAGTAAATGCATTCTCCTCGGGCTTTGAGCCCGTTCTTGGGGTCTTCGCGCTTCAACTTATTGTGGCACAGCTTACGAAAACGAATGGTTCTCTCCAGCATGTAATAATCACGATATTCGCATATATCTTTACTTCTACCGCTCTTAAAATCATAGCAACGCAGTCGGATCAAAGAAGCTGGGGGAGATTTGCTTATCTTCGCATGGAGTATTTGAGAAACATTTGCAGCAAGCTCCTCACTATGGATTATGCATACTATGAAAACCCCAGCTTTTTCAACGAAAAGGAATCGGTATTCGAGGCGGTTAGCGGCAACAATCTTGGGCTAGAAGGTATCTATCATAGGTTATTTTCGATTGCGGGGAAGTTAGTTACAATTCTCACGTTGTCCATCATAATCTCATTATTTCACCCTGTCATTGTTATAGTGATGCTGGTATCGGTAATCACAAGCGTTCTTGCCATGCGAAAGACGTCCCAATTTAGACATGCAAAAAAGCCGGAGCTTAATCAAGCGGATCGACGAGTTTCCAGACTCTATGAGAGCAGTGCCAACTTCGAATATGGTAAAGACATTCGGTTATTTGATCTTAAAGGGCGTTTTCTTGAAGTGTTTCGCAAAGAAATCGATAACTTTAAAGAAGTGTACACCCTAATCGTGAACAGAGAGTTTACCTTAAGCCATCTTCCGGCATTCGTATCGGCAGTAGCAGAGTTTGTAATGTACGTGGTATTGACATTTGGTGTGCTAAATGGACTTTCCATAGCGCATTTTACAATGTATATGGTTTCGGTCACATTGCTAAGTGCAAAGATGAGAGAGGCAGCAATTGATATTGGATTTATTCGCGATCAGCTGCTCTATGTTGACGATATGTATGAGTTTATTGATACTAATCTAATTACGGAAAACTCTGATCAACCTTTTTGCGCAACCACCCCAGTCAAGATAGAGTTTGTGGATGTCTCTTTCCAATATCCCAATACTAAGCGCTGGGTTCTTCAAAACTTTAACTTAACGATTGAACCATCAGAGAAGCTGGCGCTTGTGGGTGTAAATGGCGGTGGGAAGACGACAATTGTCAAACTCCTGTCCGGTATGTACCGCCCAACCAAGGGAAAGATTCTCATTAATGGTGTAGATTATCTGGATATGAAACTGGCCGATCTGCAGGGTCTAATCGCCATGGTCTCCCAGGAGGTTCAACCTTTGGCATTCAGTGTGGCTGAAAATGTGGCGGCATCCGAGACCTATGATAGAAAGAGAGTAGAGGAATGCTTGAGGAGAGTTGGCCTCTGGGAAAAGATTAGCAGCTACCCGAAAGACATTGAGACATCACTTTTAAAGATCTTAGATGAGGAAGGAATCGTACTGTCTGGAGGAGAAAATCAAAAACTCATGATCGCAAGAGCCCTCTATAAACAAGGCACACAGATGATGATCATGGATGAGCCAACCGCTGCTTTGGATGCGCTAGCGGAGGAAAAGATATATCGGGAGATGAACGATATCATGCAGGGTAAAACTGCAATCTTCATATCCCATCGAATAGCCAGTACACGCTTCTGCGATCGGATCGTTCTTCTAGATGGGGGAAATATTAAGGAAACCGGTACCCATGATGAACTCATGGCGGCGGGTGGATTGTATCGGGAAATGTTTGAAGTACAAGCAAAATATTATCGAGAATCCATGGAGGAAGCCGTATGAAGAAGAGAATAGTTTTTATGCATTTCTATAAGTTAATTATGAGATTGCGTCCGAGCTATGTAATTTTGGTTTTCTTTGGCGCATTAGCAGGAACAGCGGTATCAGTTCTTGGCATTTATACACCTAAGCTTTTGCTGGATGGAATTGGAGCAGAAAAAGAAGTCAAATGGTTTGTGATCTTGATCTTAATCCTTGCCAGTGCAAATCTAATTCTTCGGATACTGCTAAATTACCTGAAGAAGAAACAGGATATGTCAGGCCAGCTTCTAAAGCGCGAAGTAGAACTTGCTTTCTCAAGTAAGGTTATGTCTGTAGACTACAGGCATTTGGAGGATTCGAAATATCTGGATATGAAGGAACGAGCTATATTTGCCATCAATAACTTTGGCGCCTTGGATATGTTACTGGAAAGTAGCCTCTCTTTCGTATCTTCCCTGCTCACCTTGGGAACAGTAGTGGGAATAATGGTGACTTTTAGCCCTGTTTATATGCTGATATCTCTTTCCATCGCTGTTTTGACCATCTTTGTGCAGAGACGATATCTGAAAGTTGAGCAAGAGGTTCTACAGGAGTTGATTCCCATCAACCGGCAATACAATTATTACTTTTCCAATGTGATGAATCCAGAGGCACAAAAGGATATCCGTATCTATCGACTGGATAAAATGCTAATTTCAAAGCTGGCAGAAAAGAATTTGTCACTTTCGAAATGGCTTGGGACGTTGCAAACGAAAGGAGGAAACTCTACCTCGATTCAAACGGCAATCATTGGCCTTATCCATCTCCTCACCTATGTCTACGCTAGCCTTCGGGTATTGACAGATCGATTTGGAGCAAGAATAGGAATTGGAGACTTTACCGTATACATAAGCACAAGCGAGCAGCTGATTAACTCCTTTCGATCCTCCTTTCGATCTCTTATGAACGTAAACCAACAGCTAGGGCATCTGACACCTTTCGCAGAGTTTATCCAGATTCCTGAAAGTGACATAAAAAGTATACAAGGGTCTACAATCGATGAGATTCAATCTGTAGAGTTTCGTAACGTAAGCTTTCAATATCCATCTTCAGAAAAAATGATTTTAAAGAACATATCTTTTACTATTAATAAGGGGGAACGTATCTCAATTGTAGGACTAAACAATGCTGGTAAATCTACCATTGTAAAACTTCTATGCAGGCTGTTTGAACCGACAGGTGGAGAGATACTGATCAACGGGATACCAATCGGGCAACTTCGCCACAAGGATTACCTTGCTCAGATCGCCACAGTGTTTCAGGATTTTAAGCTGTTTCCCTTTACCATTGAGGAAAATATTAATTCAAAAGAAGAGCAAATCGATAAACCAAGGCTTGAGCAGATTCTTGCTGATCTAGATCTGACAGTAAGGATGGGAAGACTTGAAAAGGGCGTAAAATCATTGCTTGATAAAAGCATCTATGACGATGCTGTGGATATGTCCGGAGGAGAGAAGCAGAAAGTAGCTATCGCAAGGGCCTTGTATAAGGCGTCCTCCCTTATTATCCTGGATGAGCCGACGGCCGCGCTGGATCCCTTAGCGGAGGCGGAAATCTATGAAAGCTTCAACGAGCTTGTGAAAGATCAGACAGCAATCTACATCTCCCACAGGATGAGCTCATCTATTTTCTGTGATAAGATTCTCCTTCTTCAGGATGGAGAGGTTGTGGCATTCAATAGCCACGGGAATTTGATGAAGAGCAATAACCTGTATAGTGAACTGTTTCATACGCAGGCTGCGCATTATCAGCAAGAAGCCGGGCAGTAAAGTATTCTCACCGCTTTTCGGTGATGTCACTGGATGAAATCCTTATGACATGGATCAAATGGATCCACCATTTTCGTAGAAGAAGTGACATAGGTATCAAAGTACACCCATAGTTTCGTGCATATGGGTGTTCTTTAATGATTCTACTTATCATCAATTCTCTTATAGAACTCCTTGATTCGATCCAACCTTGAAGTCATTCCCTGGAACAGATAATCTACTAGAGTGATTGCAACCATTGACTCTACAACTACAACTGCACGTGGTACAATGATTGGATCATGCCGTCCCTGGATCTCAATCTCGATATTTTCCTTACTCTTATTAACAGTATGTTGTGGCAGGGCAATGGATGCTGTTGGTTTTACAGCTGCTCGCAGGATGATTTCGCTACCATCACTAATACCACCAAGGATACCGCCTGCATGATTACTCAGTTTGGTAAGTTGTTGATTGCTATCATAATGGAAGCTATCATTA
>JAEYWQ010000374.1 GCA_023428885.1 Bacillota bacterium | reverse complement strand
GTGGATATGGAAGGTAATGCTAAATATTCTGATGGTTCAGACAGTAATTTAGCTGAGCGTGAATATATTCAAAAGGCATTGAGTGGAGAAACTACAATTTCAGATGTGTTAATTAGTAAGGTAACAGGAGAACCTGTAATTATGGTTGCAACACCAATAAATCGAAACGGACGTGTGGTAGGTGCCTTGATTGCACGTGAAGATGCCCTGACCTTAAGTGAGATGGTAGATGGTACAGGATTGGGTGAAAAAGGCTATGGTTACATAATCAGCGAACAAGGAACGATAATAGCTCATCCTAATCGCGAATATGTGCTGTCTCAGTTTACGCCAGCCAAAGAAGTAGAGGAAGATCCTAGTTTAACATCACTAGCTACGCTAATTGAAAAAATGATAGCAGAGAAAAACGGAGTGTCAAACTATTCTTATAATGGAGATTATTATGCTGGATTCTCAGCAATTGAAGGGACCGATTGGATATTTGTAATTTCGGCAGATGAGAATGAGATGTTGGAAGCATCCGTATCCTTAGTCACTAAAATCACTGGGGTTGGAATTGTCATAATTATTTGCTGTATCGTGATTACATTTTTGATTGGTTCAAACATTGTTAAACCAGTGGAAGCTATTGTAAAAAATGCTAAAAGAATGGCAGACTTGGATATTTCTCAAGATGTTGCAGCAAAATACTTGAAAAAGAAAGATGAAATTGGTATATTATCTAGAGCATTACAAGAAATCATGAATAATTTGCGGTCGATTATGAAAGAGATTAACAATTCTTCTGAACAATTAGCAGCCACATCAGAAGAGTTAACAGCTACTTCCATGCAATCTGCAAATTCTGCAAAAGAAGTTTCTATTACTGTGGAAGAGATTGCAAAAGGTGCTTCTGAACAGGCATTGGCGACTGAACAAGGATCCACAAAAGCAGAAATTCTTGGTAATGCAATAGAGAAAGATCAAGATTATATTCAGGGATTGAATGAAGCTACTTCAAAAGTTGTTAAAGTATTAAAAGATGGTATGAAAGAAGTAGAATATTTATCTAAGAAGAATAATGAAAATATCGAAGCATCGAACAGTATTCAGGCAGTAATTTTAAAAACCAATGAAAGTTCAAATCGTATTGAAAAAGCTAGTAATGTAATTTCAGAAATTGCATCACAAACTAATTTATTGGCATTGAATGCAGCTATTGAAGCGGCAAGAGCTGGAGAAGCAGGAAAAGGCTTCGCTGTAGTTGCAGAAGAAATCCGTAAACTTGCAGAACAGTCTGCAAATTCCACAAAAGATATCTATGAAATGATTTATATCTTACAAGAAAACTCTCATGAGACTGTAAGTACAATTGAAGCGATGATTCAAGTGATCCAAGAGCAAACAGAAAGTGTTAAGAGAAATAAAAACAGCTATTTGGCAATTGCAGAAGCAATGAAAGAAGCTGAAGAAGCAGTTGCACACTTGAACATCACTGGAGCTGAAATGGATCGGGTGAAGAATGAAATCGTAGATACGATTCAAAATCTTTCTTCCATTGCAGAAGAGAATTCAGCTGCAACCGAGGAAGTGGCTTCCACTATGGAAGAACAGACAGCCTCAGTTCAAGAAATTGCTTTAGCTAGTGAAGGATTGGCAACATTGGCTCAGAATCTACAAAGTCTTATTAATAAGTTTAAGATGTAAACTAATTAAGCTTCACCTGACGGAGCAATAAGGAGGATAAGATGGCATGATAGGTTACGACAATGAAAATGGGGAGAGGGATTTTTTGTTGGATTCTCTTGCATGGAAGAAAAGGTTGGGAATCAATGGAATCGATGCAATACAAAACATATTAGGATTTGATGTAGCAGACAATTTTAGTGAAAAGCTTGATCAAATACATCAGAAATTAGATATGGAGCAACGTTTCAATGAAGCAGTAATCAACTGTATTCCTGGAATTTTCTATGTGTTTACCGATGAATGTCGTCTGATAAAATGGAATGATAAGTTCTTAGAAATCACAGAATTCACGAAGGAAGAACTTGCATATCAGGAGTTCTATTCTTGGTTTCGTGGAGATGATATGATAAGAGTAGCTGCAGCGTTGGAAATTATGTTTAGCACAGGCTACTCTGAAGTTGAAGCAGAACTAGTAACTAAGGGTGGGAAGCGTATCCCCATGTTATTCAACTTAGCACCATTACAAGTAGCTGATAAAACATACTTTACTGGAATCGGAATTGATATCTCTGACCGCAAATTAAAAGAAGAAATCGCTGGTAATCTAATGTTTTTTGATACATTAACAGGGTTACCAAATCGTATCAAAGCTTTCCATATCGTAGATGAACATATAAAACATCATATTGATCCGAATCATAAGGATGCCCTATTGTTTATTGATATTGATAATTTTAAATACGTGAATGATACCTTCGGACATATCTATGGAGATGAATTGCTAGCAAAAGTTGCTGAAAAATTAAAAACCTTGATAAGCGATCGAATCCATGTAGCCCGATTCGAGGGAGATGAATTCTTTGTATTTATCTTAAATACCAATGATGAAGAAGTGAAGGAAATCTCAAAGCAGATATTATCCTTAATTAATGAGCAAATGGAAGTGCAAGGAAAGAGTAGCTTCCTTTCGGCGAGTATTGGAATTGCACTTTATCCAGATCATGCAAATAATTTTGAAGAATTAATGCAGTTTGCAGATACTGCTATTAACAAGGCAAAGTATAGTGGTAAAGATCGTTTTGAATTCTTTGACTATAAGCAACATGAAAAACTAAAAAATCGTGTTGAAATAACCAGTCAGCTTCGAAACGCTATCGATAACAATGAACTCTTACTTTATTACCAACCTCAGCTTGATATGAAATCCTGTAAGATAACAGGGTTAGAAGCCTTGATTCGTTGGAACAATCCGAATCAAGGGATGATTAGTCCAGCTGTCTTTATTCCTATTGCAGAAGAGACAGGATTAATCATTGACATCGGTAATTTCGTGTTTAGAGAATCTGCAAGCTTTATTAAGCAATTACGTGAGTTAGGCTTTGATGAAGTTAACATATCAATCAATGTATCGGTGATACAGATGAATGAAAAGAATTTTGTATCAAACATACTAGATATTATCAAGGAATTTGAGATTCCGCCAAGTTCTATTACCTTAGAAGTGACAGAATCTATCTTAATTAAATCTTTTGATGTAATTAAAGAAAAGCTTGAATATTTAAGAAGTCAAGGTTTTCATATATCTCTTGATGATTTTGGTACGGGTTATTCATCATTAACTTATTTGAAAAAGTTACCTATTAGTTGCTTGAAAATTGATAAGTCTTTTATTGATGATATTGCAACTAATGAGATTGATAAAGGCTTGACCGTATCCATCATTCAAATCGCTCACCAACTTGGATTAAGTGTAGTGGCAGAAGGGGTTGAGCAGATGGAACAATATCATTATTTGTTCGATAATGAATGTGATTCGATTCAAGGGTATTATTATTCAAAACCTTTACCTGTAGAACAAGTGGTTCCGTTGATTTATGCGAATAACAGAGCAGCAATCTAATAGAATGTAATTTGGAAAAAGTATAAAAAAAGAAGTTCCTTTTTATGTTATGCCCCCTTTCTACTATTACGAGGGCATAAATATGATAAAGGAACTTCTTTTTATGGATCATAAAACACACTTTTTTCTTGATTAGATGATTTATGCTCCAGCTACGCTAACGTTTTTAAGGGCAACAGCATATGGCCCAGTGTAACTTTCTTCAATCTGCATTTCCTTAGAAAACACAAGGGTTTTCTGTGCATCCAGGATACTTCCATTGATAGAACCACCGGTAACAGGTGTAACCTTGTCTCCATCACATAGGAAGGCAAGTCGAATTTCACCAGCAAAATGACCAGATAAGCTATCCATATCGAAGGAAGAGAAATTAACAACATGTAAGTAACTACCGGTTTTCATATCAGAAAATGCTACGCTTCCACTTGGAACCTTAATACTATCGTAATTACCAGTTGGCTTGATACCAAGATAATAGGAAAAACGACTGTTTCCATGGATGGATTGTAAGATACCATCCTTTAATAGTGGACGCTCTATCATACGGATTCCTTCGTTACTGTAAGGTACTTTAGCGCTTAAAGTTATATTTAATAGCTCTCCTGTGACATCTTCACCTTGCACACTACAAGCAAGCTCATAGTTGGAGTATTTTGGATAGATCATAGAAGCCGAGGAACGATCTAAGTAGTATCCAAAAAGTTCTTTTACATTCTTGCCAGAAAGAATAACGGTATAATCACCAGTTGTAGGAGCGGTGTTAGCAAGGGCACGTGCTTTCGTCATATCTAACGTTTCTTTTACTTTATCTTCTAGAGCCTTAGTTTCTAGATTGGAATAGGAGAAACTCTGGTAAGTTTCAACATCTTGTGGCTTTACACATTGAACTACAAATTCTCCGCTCACAGCATATTTTTCATAACTGACATCAATACCATTGGAGTTTACAATACGGCTTTGAAGTTTTTTAACAAAAACCTCAGCAGAATTAATAAAGACATCTTCCAGGGTATCACTCACAAATAGTGCTTCAGTTATTTTCTTTGCATTCTCAGCTAAGGAATAATCAGCTAGGCTACTTTGCATATGGATACAGTCTTCTTTGCTGCCGGATGGTAATTCGTAATATGGATTACATACAAAAGAAGCAGCGAAATAAGCTTCATTTACAAGCTCACTTATTTCTTCCTTTGTCATCCCATGCACGATTCCAACTGTGGAGGAGCCAAGCATTTTGACATCATCCTTCATAAATTCCCGATATACGGTTAAGGAGTAATGACGCACATCTTTTTCTCTACGCATATCCAAGCGTTTTTTAATAAAGAATAATTCCACGGTTTCCTGACAGTCTTCATTAATCAGGTAAGTGGAGATCTTATTTTCTTGTAATACATCTATAATCTTATTTAACAAGGTATTCAACCATCCTTTTCTATTATTGTTACAGATTAACCTTATGTTTTCCTTACCCTAGACGAATCTTTGCTTTTATGTAAGGACCACCATCGGATACCTTCACCCATTCTTTGTAGCCTTTACCACAGAAACCACCACCACCAAGCTCTATTCGATCGGATACCATAGAGATGGATTGTAGTAGATCAGGAACGTAGCCTGTAAGCACAATAGGAGAGTAGATCTTACCCGTCAACTTACCATCTATAATTTCTCTTGCAATGTTAACCATACACTGAATACCCCAGTTTTTTGGATCTTCCATTCCACTAGTCGCATTCTCTAGAAGAAATCCGTATTGGATGGAAGCAATCATATCCTCAACTTTATCCTTACCAGCTTCAAAGTAAGTATTAGTCATACGGGTGTAAGCTTTTCTTTGATAACTTTCACGACGCCCATTACCAGTTGGTTTTGTAGAAAGATGCATCGCAGATTGGCTGTCGCTAATACCACGTACAAGAATTCCTTTGTCAATGACTACGGTATCCTGAGCCAATACACCTTCATCATCAAAGAAATAAGTTGCAGTTTCTTTCTGTCCAGCTGCTCCATCATGCATTGTAATCAAAGGAGAAGCAACATATTTTCCGATGTATTGTTGAGCAAGAGCACGGTCTTTTACAAACATATCCATCTCAACACCATGTCCAAATGCTTCGTGAACAATCATACCTGTTACTTCAGGAGTACAGATGCAGTCGTACTCGCCAGGAATCTTTGGCTCGCTATCTAGTAATTCTAAGGTGACTTTGGCGATGGAAGGAATCTCATCTTCCATTTTCTTTAAGATTTCAGCACCACCTAAATTGGAATAGCCTTTGAAATTATACTTTATTTCTTCGCCTTTGCTAGCCATTAGATAGATATTGCCAGTGGTCCAGAGAACATTTTGCTCCATATCCTTTTTTTCAGATAAGAATAATTTGTGATATTCCTGATATCTGCAGGAAACCGAGCAATCCAGAATTTGATGATCGAATGCTCGACCTTCTTGGCTTAACTTAGTAAGTAATGCAACGATCTTCTCATCAGAAAGTTCTTCTGGGCTTAGTTCGTAATCTGTACTCTCTTGAAATACCAGTGCCTCGTCATCTGACTTTAAGTATTCACTCTTTGATATTCCTTCTGGTAAATGATCAATCAAAGGAAGCAGGTTTTCTCTTATCTTTGCAATAATGCCTGTAATATTTTCTGTGTTGATCTCATTAAAGGAATACTCTGCATAACCTGTTCCATCGTAAACCTTAACAACAAAACCGCGATCACTAAGTAAGCTATCCTCGGAGATCGTGGTGCCACGTTTGGATACACTGTAGTTTTTACTTTTAGAATCTGTAGCAAGGATGGAAACATAGCTAAAGTCTTCAAGCAGACTTTTTAATAAAGTCTGTAATAATGGTTTGATTTGGGCTAAATAATGACTTGATTTTACCTTCATGTTAACCTTCTTTCTATATGTCTATTTAGAGTCAATGAGCTCTAATATGGTAATCGTATAATAACTATGTAGATAAATCAAGTTAAAATCTGTTAAGAAATTTATACTTCATTTTCTTTTATTTATAATCACCTTATAAAATTTAAACAAATGTAACAAAAAAAACTTGAGTTATTTAAAAGAATTGACATAACTTCCAAGGGTTGCTATAATAATTCCGTAACATTTGTAATTCTACTGTAATAAGTGTATGAATTGCTAGGATAATGGTTAGAATTTGGATATGTTTAGCAATAAGTAATAAGACTATTGGAGGTAATACATGCATAAGAAACTGATGAAATGTACTGCAATAGCATCCGCGATGTTATTTTCCTTGTCTTTTATGGGAACAGTGGCACACGCGGAGGTTATGCCTGGTGGCGAGGGCGTTGCAGGAATGACTGCATTATTTGAGCAATACTACAATGAGAAGTCAACTACGAGTGGTACAACCTCATTATTATCTACACCAGTGACAATTCCAAATAATATCGCAATTGCAAAATGCGATGATTCCATTAATATTCGTGAGAAAGCAGGGACTTCTTATAACATAGTAGGTAAGCTACCGAAGAACGCCTATTGTATTGTATTAGATTATGAAGATGGATGGGCTAAGATAATATCTGGTGATGTTACCGGATACGTATCTACAGACTATTTATATATGGGAAGCGAAGGCTATCAAAAGGCTAAAGAATTAGCAGTTTTAAAAGCTACTGTAACAGCAGGTAATGTTAATGTACGTAGTACAGCATCAACATTATCAGATAGTAATATTATTACAGAAGTCAATCGAGGGGAAGATTTAATTGTGATCGAGGAGGACGCAATTGAAGTAGTGACGAAAGACGATCCTAATGCAACCATTTGGGTTAAAGTAGTGATAGATGATAATATAGGTTTTGTAACTAAAGAATTCGTGGATTTATCATATAAATGGAAGACTGCTATTAAGATAGAAGGGATAACAGCATCCTCCATGCGTACGACAATAATCAATGAAGCAAAGAAACACATTGGACTTCGTTATTCTTGGGGTGGTACCAGCTTAACTTCTGGTGCAGACTGTTCTGGTTTTATATGGGCTGTCTACACCAAATGTGGCCTTAATGTATCCAGACTTGGTTTACCAAGAACATCTAGCGATATGGCAAGGGATGGTAAAAAAGTTACTTTAGCAACAATTCAACCTGGAGATTTAGTATTCTACGGTAATAGAAAAGGGACTGTTGATCATGTTGCTATGTATATTGGAAATGGTAAAGTAATCCATGAGAGTGGAAGAAGAGAAGGTTGTAAAATTTCAAATATGAATTATCGTACCATAATTACAATGAGAAATTATTTGGATTAATTTCCTAGCTAATAACAAAGAAGAA
>JAEYWQ010000337.1 GCA_023428885.1 Bacillota bacterium | reverse complement strand
TTAATACCTATTTATCGTGATTATATTGAGAAGCATTTTGAAGAAGGTTTTGATGAGGTAGATAAGAACTGGGCAAACTCGACCTTTGAATGTGCCCATAGAGTAAAGTTTGACTTATTTAATAAGTATGGTTTGATTGCTGCAGCAGGTGATCGTCATCTTGCTGAATTTATGCCTGGCAATGAGTATCTAAAGGATCCGGAAACCGTAACAAGCTGGAAGTTTGGGTTAACGACAGTTGACTGGAGAAAGGCTGATTTAGAGAAACGCTTAGAAAAGAGTAAGAGTTTAGTTTCTGGGTCAGAAGAGATGAAATTGGAGGCCTCTGGGGAAGAAGGGATTCTTTTAATCAAAGCTTTATGTGGACTGACCCGCGTTGTAAGCAATGTTAACATTCCAAATACCTATCATCAAATCACCAATCTTCCTAACACAGCTGTGGTGGAAACCAATGCAGTCTTTGAGCGAGATTCCATTCGTCCAGTATTTGCAGGAGCATTACCAAAAGGGATTCTTGAATTAATCACACCACACGTTGAAAATCATGAGAATATTCTAAAAGCAGCCCTCAATTATGATAAGGATTTAATCATTCGCTCCTTCTTAAATGATCCTTTGGTGAAAGGTCGATGTTCTAAGGAGGAAGTAAGCTTATTAGTACACGACATGATCAAAGCAACTTTGACCTATTTACCTAAGGAGTGGAGAGTAGTAATCTAATTATTTGGGAACTAAAAGCTTTCGAGTTAATATATTATTATAAGACTTGTATGCAAGGATAGTATTCCTTTCCTTGCATACAAGTTTTATTGTTTCATAGCAAATTCTCTTGAATTTCCTATGAAACAAATGGCTTATATCTGCACATGACCGGGTTAGGAATATTGTCGCAAAGTGATGCGACACCCGGTCAGCGCGGGAATAAAAGTGTGCGATTACGTTAAACTACATCGCGAGAGTATGCGAAGCACACTTTTGTTCTATTATTCTATTGATTTATGCTTACAGAAAGTGTAAAATCAAAAAACATAGCAGAGAAATATCATAAATGATACATAAAGAGTAATTTCAAAAAAGGATTGACAAACGTTATAGAATAGCATATATTTTAAATCATAGTAATCAAATAGGAAAAGCGGAGTAACTAAGTTCGGATAGTTAACTTTAACATAAAAAGAGAAATAAGGTGGTACATTATGGGGATAAATTCAAAGCGTATGGTAGAGCAATTCGTAAACTTAGTGTCTATGGATTCGTTATCTTATCAGGAAAAAACAGTAGCAGATTATCTGAAAAAGGAATTGTTAACTCTTGGTTTTCAGGTGACAGAAGATAATGCAGGAGCTTATTACGGTGGAAATGCAAATAACTTATATGGATTTTTAAAAGGAACCATTGAGGGTGAACCTTTACTATTCTCAGCCCATATGGATACGGTAGCTCCAGGGTTAAATAAAAAGGCCATTTTACATGAGGATGGAAGAATAACATCAGATGGTTCAACTATACTTGGAGCAGATGATTTTTCAGGTGTGGTCGCAATCTTAGAGGCAATACGTACCATAAGAGAGGAGAAGCTACCTCATCGAGATATTGAAATTATCTTTTTCATTGCCGAAGAGGTGTATCTAAAGGGTAGTGAAATCTATGACTATTCAGTAGTAAAAGCAAAAGAAGCTTATGTGTTAGACTTAAGTGGTAAGATTGGAGATGCAGCACTACAAGCTCCAACTTTGATTTCCTTTGCGGCTCAGTTTACAGGGAAAGCTTCCCACGCTGGGTTTGCACCGGAGAAGGGTGTTCATGCTATAGCTATGGCTGGGCATTCCATTGCTAAGCTGCAACTAGGACATGTGGATGATGATACTACAGTAAATGTTGGCTTAATCGAAGGTGGTTTGGCCACAAATATTGTACCAGAGTCTTGTATTCTTCGCGGTGAAGTTCGAAGCTTTGATCATGATAAGGCTATTAATATCATGAAGCAGATCGAAGGGATTTATCAAGAAACTGCAACGCAGTTTGGTGGTAGTGTAGAAGTCACCACAACCTTTGGAAGTATCGCTTATTCGGTGCCAGCAACTCACCCAGTAGTTACTAGATTTAACTTGGCAGCGGAGAGTTTAGGCTTTAAGACAAGGCTTACGAAAACATTTGGGGGAAGCGACAATAACAACTTTATGCTTCATAATATTACAGGAATTGTACTAGCATGTGGAATGCATCAGGTACACAGCTGTGAAGAATATACAACGGTGGAGGATTTAACAGGGATAGCTTCCATTGTTCAACAACTTATGACAAGTGAGGTATAAGGTATGAAGAATCCATTGAGCTATCAATCAACTGAATATGATTGCGGGCCAACTACATTGCTGAATGCAATCAATTTCCTTTTTCAAAGGGAAGAGATATATCCAGACGTAGTGAAGGCAATCACACAATACACTCTGGATTGTTATAATACCAAAGGTGAGGCTTATAAACAGGGAACAACCCAGATGGCCATGGGTTTTTTAGCAAGTTGGTTGAATCACTTTGGAAAAGTGAAAGATTGGCCAATTTATTGCGAGCAGGTTCTTGGAAGGTTTGTTCATATTAAAAAAGATAATGGTATCTATCAGTGTTTACGTGAAGGAGGGGTTGTGGTAGCCCGTGTTATATTGGGCGGCTGGCACTATGTTCTTTTAACGGGGATAGATGATGAATATGTTTATCTTTTTGACCCATATTATAGAAAGCGCGATTTTATGCAAGAAGGAATTCATATTATTAGTGATCAACCAACACGATACAACCGTAAAGTAAAGTGGGAATACCTTAACGATGAAGGGAAAGGTTCTTATGCTTTTGGAACCTTATCAAAGAGAGACTGCTTACTGATGTATCGCAAGACAGCCAAGCAAGTTGCAGATAGTATTGAATATTTCATATAATTGCTACCGCTCGGATTCTAATATTTGCTTACCGAGCGGTCACAAGTACATATTAGAGGAGTAG